>JAAYYY010000138.1 GCA_012515125.1 Chloroflexota bacterium | reverse complement strand
TTTGCTGCGGCAGTGATCGGCGGCGTCAATCCCTTTGGCGGCCAGGGGCGCGTCATTAGCGTCTTCGGGGGCGTCATCTTGCTGACGATCATCAACAAGCTGCTGGTGATCGCTCATGTGGATCCCTTCCTGATTGCCGCCGCGTCGGGGCTGATCATCCTGCTGGCGATGCTAATACTGACGGTAAAGCAGAAGTGGGTGCTGGAGGATTAGATGGTAGAAAACGTTTCTTTCCGCCCGGAGAGTGAAAGTCCTATTTCTCGCCGGTTGTTGGATTTTCTCTCGGCTAACTTTGTGTGGGTGCTGGTCCTGGCCCTCTCCTTTGTGGCCTATCTGATCAACCCGGTCTTTTACTCGATGGGCAATCTCTACAACCTCCTGGTCACCTTTTCGGTGTTGGGGCTGCTCACACTGGCCGAGGCCGTTGTCTTGCTGACAGGCAACTTTGACAACTCGATTGAATTCACAATGATCTTCTCGGCGATGGTTGCGGCCTGGCTGACCATCGACCATACCTACGCCTCTGGCTGGCAGCTCCCCGCTGAGATCGGCATTCTGAGTACACTGGCCGTCGGCATCCTCGTCGGCGCCGTCAATGGCGTTCTGGTTGGCTACGTGGGGATGCAGCCCTTCATCACGACCTTTGCTTCAGGCGTCGTTGTAAGCGGGCTCGGCATCCTGATGACTGGGGGTTCGATATTGACGCCCTATCCTGAGCGCTTTACGACTCTCGGCCGGGGGCTCGTCGGCCCGCTCCCACTGTCCGGCCTCTTTGTCATTGGACTGTATCTGCTGCTCCACCTGGTGTTCAAATACACGCGAGTCGGCCGGCGGTTGTTTGTGGTCGGCGGGAGCATCGAGGCAGCACGGTCGCTGGGTGTTGACGCGAAGAAGACGCAGTTGATTGCTTTTATTCTGGCCGGACTTCTGGCTGCGATCGGCGGCTGGATCCTGGGCGGACGGTTGAACAGCGCTTCCGGGCAAATGTCCAGCGGCCAGTTGCTCCTGGCGTACGGCGCAGCCGTGATTGGCGGCGTCCGGCTGGGAGGCGGAGAGGCTAAAATATCGGGTATCTTTGGCGGCGTCATCCTGATCGCTTCTATCTACACGCTGATGAATATCGCCCGGGTAGATCCCTACGTGATGACGGCGACAACCGGGACTGTCATCTTGCTGGCGATGCTGATCGATGCGCTCAAATCGGGGGCGTTCTTGCGGGCCCGGCATTAGCCTGTCTGCTGTGCTCGTCCGGCGATCGCTATCTTGCCCTCGTGGACTAGCTTAATCTCATTCCTGCTGCGGCCGCACGGTCTAAAGCAAGGCAGCCATCATCCGGCGTGCCGCAGGAGTACGAGTCAAATCCCTTCCGGCAACGCTCATCGGCCGGACCACAGGGCCACGCCGGATCGATTAGAAGGAGAGAAATCCAATGAAGAGTGTGGTGCTGAAGAATCGATTGGAAAAAGCTCAGGCAAGAATGGCCGAGCTAGGCATTGAAGCGATGTTTCTCCCGCCGGGGGCGAACCTGGAGTATCTCACGGGCGAACGGCGACGCAGGCCGACGTTTGCCAAGCTCCTATGGACCAACGGCTGGGTCATGGGCGCCTGGATACCCAGGAGTGGAGTTCCTTTCTTTACGGCGCCGCGTATGGCAGCCGATTACGAGCTACAGAACGAGCAAGAACTTGAGGTTCTCGTTCTCGAAGACAGCGGCAATTCGACAGAGTTCCTGAGAGGCGTCGTCAAGCGCCTCGGGCTCGCCGGCAAGGCGGTAGCCATTGAGGATATGGCCTGGAGCTCTTTTCTCATAGACCTTCAGAGTGCGGAACCGTCGCTCAAGCCTGTCCTCGCCTCCAGCGTGTTGGGCCCGCTGCGCGCCATCAAGGGGCCAGAAGAGATCGAGAATCTGAGAAAGGCGTCAGAGATTACCGATCGCGCCTTTGCCGAGGTCGTCAGCAAGATGCGGATGGGCGATTGCGAAATCGACGTGCGCGACGAACTCGACTATCAGATCCGGCAGTTGGGCTCAGAGCCTTCGATGACGACGGCCGTCCTGGGCTGGGGAGAGGGCTTCCCGAGGAAAGTGCTCGACCGTGATTACCTGACGCGCGATCCTTTCACTCCCGGTACCGCGGTCGATTTCGACTTTGGGGCTCTCTATGAGGGGTATTGCACCGATTTTGGCCGCGTCGTTCACTTTGGCGAACCTTCCAAGGAATTCCTCGCCGCTTACGACGCCGTTGTCAAAGCGGAAAAGACGGCCATCGCCGCGATGAAGGGCGATGCGCTCACCGCCGAGGAACTGCATTTCCTGAGCCTTGGCGTTGTCAAAGAAGCCGGGTTTGGAGAGTACCATCCCGACAGAACAGGCCATGGTATTGGAATGGACATCCATGAGCTCCCCTTCCTTGACGAAGGTTTTCCTGCCGTCCTCAAGAACGGAATGGTGTTCACCGTAGAACCCCAGATCATCAAGGGACCGATCCTGGCCAGAATTGAAGATCTGGTCGTGGTCACGGAATCGGGCGGAGAACAGCTGACCCACTACACCAAGGAGCTGCAGGTTATCTGCTGATAGGGCTGACCACTAATCGAAGCCGTCCCGAAACTGCCGGGCGACCGGAATGGAGCTGGAGCAACGATGAGCGAGCTGCGCGTTGAAAGCTGGACGATGCCAGTGGCCGATCTGGGCCCCGAAAATCCGCTCCCCTGCTTCTCGCCACCGTGGCCGGGACCACCACTGGTTGAAGCGACCGCCGGGGTTCCCGCCGAGATAGGCCGGCAAAGCCAGTATGGTCGCTGGCGCGGGATCCTGCCCTACACGTTGCAGGACGGCTACAGCCGGGGGCGGCGCCAGCAGGCAGTTCGCGTGGCCGTTCTGGAGAATGAACACCTGCGGGCCGCCTTCCTGCTGGAGTACGGCGGACGGCTCTGGTCGCTGTTCGACAAGGCGAGCGGCCGCGAGCTGCTGGCGACCAACCAGGTGTTGCAGCCGGCCAATCTGGCGCTGCGCAACGCCTGGTTCAGTGGCGGCGTGGAGTGGAATGTGGGCGTCATCGGCCACTCTGCCCTGACGATGTCGCCCCTCTTCGCCGCGCGCGTAGAGGCGGAACCAGGGACACCTGTGCTCCGCCTCTACGAGTGGGAACGGTTGCGGCAGATGCCGTTCCAGATCGATGCCTTTTTGCCGGACGACTCCCGCGTTCTCTTTGTACGGGTCCGACTGATCAACCTGCACCGCGAAGAGATTCCTGTCTGCTGGTGGTCGAATATGGCCGTTCCGGAAGCGCCGGGGGTACGGGTGATCGTCCCGGCCAACGCTGCCTTCACCGTGGCCGACCAGGGGCGCAGCCTGATACGCATACCGGTCCCGGAACATGCCGGACTCGACTACAGCTATCCGCTGCAGACCACCCATGCAGCGGGCTATTACTTCGACCTGGAGAGCGGGCGACGGCCCTGGATCACGGCCCTGGATCAGGCGGGCCAGGGCGTGGTGCAGACCTCCACGGCGCGGCTACGCGGGCGCACGCTCTTTGCCCTTGGCAGCGGGCCCGGAGGCGCGAAGTGGCATCAGTTTCTGGCGCCGGAGGGATTCCACGCAGAACATCATCGTTACTTTGAAATCGAGGCCGGGCTGGCGCACAGCCATCTGGAACATCTGCCGATGCCCGCCCAGGGCGAATGGAGCTGGCTGGAAGCGTATGGACTGCTTGATGCCGATCCCGGCCGCGTTCACGGCGACTGGCAGGCCGCGCAGAAAGCCGTGGACGAGGCCCTGGAAGCCCTGATCCCGGAGAGTGTGATGCAGGCCGCCGAGCGCTGGAGCGCGGCGGTCATTGACCGGCCCCCGCAAACGCTCTTGCAGACCGGCAGTGGCTGGGGCGCGCTGGCCCGGCACGAACGAGCAGCACAGGGTGAAGCATGGTTATCGACTCCGGGCATCCCGTTTGCCGACGAGACGCTGGGGCCGGCGCAGGCTCCCTGGCTGCGCCTGCTGCAGGACGGCGTCTTCCCGGAAGCCCCACCGCAAGAAGCCAGCACCAGCTTCATGGTCGGTCCTCGCTGGCGACGGCGGCTGGAGGCCGCTGTGGCTGCCGGGCGGGCGGACAACTGGAACGGCTGGTATCATCTTGGCATCATGCGCTTCTACGACGGTGAGGTAGGGCTGGCGCGCCTGGCATGGCAGCAGTCACTGGCTCACGTGACGACCCCCTGGGCGCTACGCAACCTGGCGCTGGCAGCTGCCGAGGAAGGAGAGCTGGACGAGGCAGCGGCGCACTACCGAGAGGCTTTGCGCCTGGCGCCGGCGCTACGCCCTCTAGTTCTCGAAGCAGGCCGCTTCTTTGTTGATGCCGGCCGGCCCGGGGAGTGGCTGGCCCTGTTGCCGGAGCTGCCCCCTGCCTTACGCAGGGAAGGCCGCGTGCGGCTCCTGGAGGCTCAGGCGGCGCTTGCGTGCGGCGAAACCGAAGCGGCGATTGCCTTCTTTGTCGATGCCCCTATCGTGGCCGACCTGCGCGAGGGAGAAATGACCCTCGAGAATCTCTGGTTCGAGTGGCAGGCACTCGGGCTGGCCCGAGAAAGGGGACTGGCTCTGGAGGCCGCCCGCCAGCAGGTCCGGCGGGAGCGTCCCGTGCCGCCGGCCTTTGACTTTGATATGTTTCGCCCGCCTGTCGAGGAGTGAGCGCATCACGTGCTGGCCTGCCCAACGAGGAGATAAGATGTTGACACTTGGCAAAGCCTACCGTCTCAGCCGCTGCGCCACCGCGGACGGCAAATTTGTCATGCTGGCTCTCGACCATCGCAACAACCTGCGCCGCGCCATGGCGCCGGACGACCCCGACCGCGTTTCCTATGAAGAAATGGCGACTTTTA
>JAAYYY010000015.1 GCA_012515125.1 Chloroflexota bacterium | reverse complement strand
CCGCCAAGTCCGACCTCACCGTCGTCACCAACGGACTGGCTACGACCAGCGAGCTGCACCAGGCCCTGCGCTACCGCACCGACGCGCACATCCTCTGCTGCGGCGGCATCCTGCGCCTTGTCTCCTCGACCTTCGTCGGTCCCGTCGCGGAGCAGTTCTTCCGTGGCCTGCACGTCAACAAGCTGTTCCTCTCCGCCACCGGCCTCACGCTGGAAACCGGCGTGACAGACCCCGACATGCTGGAGACCCAGGTCAAGCGCGCCATGATCGCCTCGGCCGATAAGGTCATCCTCGTCATGGACAGCAGCAAATTAGGCGTCAAATCCCTGATCACCGTGCTGCCCATCTCCAGCATTGACATCCTCGTCACCGACGACGATATCCCCGAGCGTTACCTGGAGATGCTGGCAGCGCACGACGTGGACGTGCGCATCGCGCCACCTATAGGAGAGCCCAGATCAGCCGGCAAAGTTGCCGCCCAGACCTGACAGATCTGCACGAGCTGCCGGATCTGGACCATCCATCGCCTATGCCCATTTCCTCCCCCGCACCGACAATGACCCTGGCAGACAGCGCGGGCGGGCGGCTGCTGACCACGCCATACTACCGCCTTCGCCTGCACCCCGACCGCCCCTATGTGGACCTCTTCGACGGCAGCGGCGGCTTCCTCGCCGAGCTGTTCATTCCCTCCAGCGTCCACTCCCTGCACGGCCTTGACGACACCGTGAGTGCCGGCGACTGGCAGATAGAGGCCGGCGACGAGGAAATCCTGCTCACCCTGCCTGCCGGCAGCTCCATCTGGGCGGAAAAGCGCTATCGCCTGCGCTGCCAACCCCACCGCTTCACCTACGAAGTCACGGTGACGGGACAGGGGCGGCTGGCGGATGTCCATTTCTTGGGCGGCGCCTACTCCGGGCAGCTACGCCTCGGCAGCGGCTTTTTTCCCTCCGGGCAGGCGTTTCGCCGCGCCTTCACCCCGGAGCCCAACGCCGACAACGTCATCACCTTTTCCCCGGCCGAAGGCGCGGTGATTGACCTCGGCGGCGGCGCGCTGCCCGGCCGTTTCGACTGGTATTTCACACCGCCGCCCTTCGCCTTCGCCTTTGAAGGCCCTGGCGGCTGGCTGGCTATCGGTACCGGCGCGCCTGCCGGCGAGAACCGCTTCGGCGCGTTCCACTATCACGGGGGTTACGACAGCTTCTACCTGACGCTGCCCTACGAAGGGTACACGAGCGTTGACGGCAGCTACGACCTGCCGCCGGTTAGCTTCGACTTCGCCCTTTCGCCCACGTCGCGCCATGCCCGTGATCCCTACGAGGCGCTTGCCGCTCACGTGCAGGGGCTGCACGATCGCGGTCTTGTGCCGGATCTGCCCACTGGCCGGCCCCGCCCGGCCTGGTGGTTCGAGCCGATCTTCTCCGGCTGGGGCGCGCAATGTTACGTCGCCGCGCAGACGATGGGTGGGCCGGATCGCCTCGATGCTCGCCGCTACTCCCGGCAGGAGCATTACGAGAGCTTCCTCGCCGTGCTCGACCAGCAGCAGGTGACGCCCGGCATCGTCGTCATCGACGACAAGTGGCAGGCTGCCTACGCCACCAACGAGGCCGACGAGGACAAGTGGCCGGACATGCCCGGCT
>JAAYYY010000014.1 GCA_012515125.1 Chloroflexota bacterium | reverse complement strand
TCCGGCTCTCTCCCCGCGACGAGCTGGGCCAGCGCGCGCCCGTACGCTTCCACACGGAAGGGGCCAAACAGGGCGTCGTCCATGCCCAACACGGCGTCGGCGCCATAGGTGAAAGCCTCGTCCGCAAGCCCCTGAACAGACTCGCCCAGCACGACAGCGGTCAGATTCGTGCCCAGCTCGCCGGCAATACGCCGGCCCACGCCGAGCGCCTCCAGGCTGATCGGCGCGATATTCCCATTATCCTGTTCGATCCAGACCCACACGCCGCTCATAGCACCTTCTCCTCAAACAGACGATCGACCAGCTTCTTCGCGATTTCCTGGGGGCTGTCGCCCGAGATCATCTCCACCGACGCATCGCGCGCCGGCAGCGGGTAGACTCTGGACCAGTCCACACGGCTGGCTGCCGCGCTCGCGTCCAGGCCGATGTCAGCCGCCGTCCAGGACGGGATCGTCGCCCGGTTCGCCTTGCGGATGCCCATGAAGGAGGGGTAGCGCGGCTCGTTGATCTCCTTCACCACGCTGATGACGACCGGCAGCGGCGCCGTCACCGTCTCCTTGCCGCCGGAGACCTGGCGCTCGACTGTAATCGTCCCGCCGCCTGCGTCGATCTCTTTGATTGCGGAAACGAAGGTCAGGGGTGTCCAGCCGAGCTTCACCGCCACCTGGACCGGCGTGTTGCCGGTGTCGCCGTCGATGGCCTGCTTGCCAAAGAACGCTATCTGTACGTCGCCCATCTTTTCGATGGCGGCAGCCAGAACGCGCGCCGTGCCCAGCGTATCGGCATCGCGAAAAGCGCCGTCGTTGACCAGGATTGCCTCGGTGCAGCCCATTGCCAGGCAGGTTTTCAGCGCCTCCAGACTCTCCTCCGTACCCATGCTGAGGGCAATCGCATCGCCGCCATGCTCTTCCTGCAGCTGGATCGCTGCTTCGACGGCGTACTCGTCCCAGGGATTGACGACCAGCGGCTTGCCGCCGGGATCGTCCCAGCTGACCTTGCCGCCGTTCACCGAAAAAACGGCCGTCGTGCTGGGGGTTTGCTTGACACAGACGACAATCTTCATGCAATTACCTCCCTATATACCTCATTAGGCTCATCGACGATCAATTGGGATTCGTTTAAGTCCGCAAACTGCCGCGCATAAGCTTCGTCGGCGAAAGCCAGGGTCATGGTGCGCCAGGAAAAGCCAGCAAGCTGGGCGGCGGCGAGGATAGCCTGCTTCTCGGGCCGGGCGTATTGCAGGCTGCTGCGGCGGAAGACGGTGTAGAGGGCGCCCGCGGTCAGCGCGGCAAGTCCCAAAGGCAGGAGCAAACGCAACGCCACCGGAAAACCAGACGGCAACAGGAAAAAGAGCACCAGGAAAACGATGAGGAAGGCCAGCCCCGCGGCCAGCCAGCCGAGCTTCCGCCGGCGCTCTTCGTCGCCCGACAGCCGCCGCACCTCTTGCTGGCAGTCGTCGCAGAGCGGCACGTCAACCTCGCGCGTCACCCGGCCAAGACGGCGCCGCAGGGGCAGTGCCGGCCTGGCCGGCTGCCCACAATGGACGCAGGCGGCCGGGAAGCGCAGCTCCTCTCCCGGCCGGACCCTGACGCGCACGGCTCGATACGAGCTCATCCCGTCTCGCCCTGCCAGAAAGCCGGGTCGTAGGCCGGCAGCTCACAGCGCAAAGGTTTGTCTTCACGCAGCCCCAGCGCATAGCCGGCCTGCATGAGCTGGTGAATCTCGCTGGTGCCCTCGTAGATGATAGCGCCGCGGCTGTTCCGCAAATAACGCTCGACATCATATTCGTCTGAATAGCCGTAAGCGCCGTGGATCTGCAGCGCTTCGTTCGCGGCCTGGAACGACATATCTGTCGCATACCACTTAGCCAGGGAGGTCTCGCGCGTGTTGCGCTGCCCCTCGTTTTTCATCCAGCCGGCCCGCAGATAGAGCAGGCGGGCCGTGTCGTACCATTGCTGCATGTAGGCAATCTTCTGCTGCACAAGCTGGTGGCGGGCAATCGGCCGGCCAAACGTCTGGCGCTCTTTGGCGTAACGAACTGACGCTTCCAGGGAAGCCCGGATCAGGCCCGTCGCCCCCGACGCGACGGTGTAGCGGCCGTTGTCCAGGCAGCTCATGGCGATCTTGAAGCCCTCGCCCTCTTCGCCGATGCGGTTAGCCAGAGGCACGCGCACGTTCTCGCAGTTGACCCAGCCGGTAGAGCCGGCCCGCACACCCAGCTTGCCGTGAATATCGCCCGTCGTCACGCCGGGCATCGTGGCCTCGACCATAAAGGCCGTGATGTTCTCGTGCGGATCTTCCGCCGTACCCGTCTTCGCGAACCAGAGAAAGTGGTCGGCCTTGCTCGCCAGGCTGATCCACATCTTTTCGCCGTTGATCACGTAGTCGTCGCCGTCGCGCCGGGCGGTCGAGTTCATAGAAGCCACGTCTGAACCCGCGCCGGGCTCTGTCAGGCAGAACGCGGCGATTTTCTCGCCCCTGGCCTGGGGTACGAGGAAGCGCTGTTTCTGCTCCTCGCTGCCCCACTGCAGCAGGCCCATGCTGTTTAGCCCCATGTGCACCGACATGACGACGCGCAGCGTGGTGTCCACACGTTCCAGCTCCTCGCAGACCAGACCCAGGGTGACGTAGTCGTACCCCTGCCCGCCATAGGGAACCGGAATGTTAATGCCCAGAATACCCAGCTCCCCCATACGCTCCAGGGTATTCGGCTTCATCTCCTGCCGGCGATCATAGTCGCGGATCGTCGGATAGATCTCGCGTTCCGCCCAATCGCGCACCATGGTCGCCGCACTCAGTTGTTCGTCAGTCAGGGAGAAATCTAGCATCGATGTTTGTTCTCGTCTATACAAGTAAGTGATCTGGATGATGGTCTGCGTGGCCACGTCAAGGCGACGCATACGGCGGGGATCATTATAGCGGTATCAGGAGAAGGCCGCAAAAAACATAACGCCCTGCGTTATGGGGCATGCCTGGGCCTTAACCTGCGCCAGAGAAGATTCTGAAGCGGTGGCACTGTGCTCGTGAACACCAACAAAAAAGCCCGGTCAGACCGGGCTTTTGCTCTGGTGGCGCCAACTGGATTTGAACCAGTGACCTAGGGCTTATGAGTCCCCCGCTCTACCGCTGAGCTATGGCGCCAAAGCGACCCGTATTATAGCCATTTAACGGAGTCAGGACAACCCTTCAGTCCTGATCTAAGCTCCGCTTTATTTACAGAACCCGCTAGAACCCTTCCAGCTCCGACAGATCGGCAATGCCAGCGGGCAGGGCCGCGACGCCCTGCAACAGGGCCAGCCGGTTTTCGCGGACGGCTGCATCGTCAGCCATCACGAGGATTCCGTCAAAGAAGCGTGTGATCGCCGGTTCCAGCTCATGCAGCGCGGCGACGAAGCTTTCCACGGTGCCATCGACCCGGGCTGCAGCCTGCTCGTAGGCGCGATACAGCTCCTGTTCGGCCGGTTCGGTAAAGGCGCCGGGCCGCAGCTCGAATTGCTTTTCCTGGTTGCGCGTGATGCGCACCGAGCGGGCGTAGGCGTCAAGCAGCTTCGGCCAATCCGCGGCCTGCGTCGCTTCGGCCAGAGCTTCCGCCGCTCGCGCCGCCGCGTAGGGGTC
>JAAYYY010000137.1 GCA_012515125.1 Chloroflexota bacterium | reverse complement strand
GGTCGCCAGCAATAGCAGCCTGTTCTCGCGCAGCGCGGCGGCCAGTTCGGTCTCTGGCGTCTGCGGCGCAGCCTGCAGGCGCCGCTCGCGCCCCTGCAGCGCGCGAAGAAGCTGGTTGACGTCCGCCGGGCGCTGGTCGGGATGCATTTCCATGGCCCAGAGCACGGCGTCGGAGACGGCCTCGCTGAGGGCGCTGTTCAGCTGTCTCGGCGGCTGCAGCCAGCCCGGGTTCAGAAAGCGAGACTTGGCCGAGGGGGGCGCCTGGCCCGTCAGCAGGTGGTAGAGCGTTGCGCCGAGCGCATAGATGTCAGACCGGGGATCGGTGTGACCGCTATCGCCGCCGTACTGCTCCAGCGGCGTATAGAGCACCGTCCCCCGGCCCTGAACGACGGTGATGGTGCGCACGTCGTCCTGGTCCATCAGCTTGACCAGGCCAAAATCGACGAGCTTGATCCGGTTCGCGGGCGTCAGCTTCAGGTTGGCAGGCTTGATGTCCCGGTGGAGCACAGGGGGCTCGTGCGTGTGCAGGTAGTCGAGCGCGTCTACGATCTGTACCGCCCAATCCATCACCTGTTCCTCCGTCAGCGGCTCGCCTCGGCCCCAGGTGTCCAGAATCAGCTCGCGCAAATCGCGGCCGGGCACGAAGTCCATGACCAGGTAGGCCCGTCCCTGTTCCTGGAAGAAGTCAGACACCTTGGGCAGGTTGGGATGATCGAGGCGGGCCAGGATGCTGGCCTCCTGCAGGAACTGCTTCTGGGCCTGTTCCTGCACTTCCGGCGATACGCCCGACTCCGGCTGGACCTCTTTGACGGCACAGAGCCGGCCGGGAAGCCGCAGGTCTTCCGCCCGGTAGATGCTGCCCATGCCACCCTGGCCGACGATATTGGTGATCTTGTACCGTTGTCGTAAAATAGTACCGGCTGGGAGTGGAGGTAACATGACGTTCCTGAGCAAAAATCCGAGTCGCGTTTAGGCCGAGGTAAAGCAAGAATGAACGAGAAGCCAGTGATCGTTGCCAGCGAGGGCGAGCTGGCCGGCCAGCAGTGGGCCATAGATAGCGATCCTTTTCTCATCGGGCGCGGAGGTGATTGCAACATCGTGCTGCCTGAGCGCCAGGTGTCGCGCCACCACGTCAAGATTACGCGCGAAGATGGCCAGTTTATTCTTCACGATCTGGGCAGTAAGAACGGCACTCACCTGAACGGCGTGCAGATCTCCGGCAGCGTTCCACTGCACGATGGGGACGAGATTACGATCGCGCTCTGTGTGAAGATGCTTTTTGTGGGCACAGACGCGACGCTGCCCCTGACGTTTGAAGAGGTGCGTCCGGCGGGGAATCTGGTGCTCGATAACGAGCAGCGGACCGTTACCATTGGCAACGAGTCGCTGTCGCCGCCCCTGTCGCTGGCTCAATTTCGTCTCCTCCAGGCACTATATGAAGCCGATGGCGCGGTCGTCGATCGAGACGCTATTGTCGAAGCCGTCTGGCCGGGCACGGGCGGCATCGGCGTTACCGAGCAGGCTATCGATGCTCTGGTGCGCCGCCTGCGTGACCGGCTGGCCGAGCTAGACGACTACGAATATGTGGTGACTGTGCGGGGTCACGGTTTTCGTCTCGAAAACGAGCCGCATTAGGCGCGGGCCTAGACGCGCGCCTGCACCATCGCTTTCAGCCGCTGAATCTCATCGCCAATTCCCGAGTCGTCGTCGCTGACGGAGACTTGCTCGCTGAGTGCATCAAGAATCTGCACCAGCTCTGGCGTGATCTGGTCGCGATTTTCGTCCAGTAGCTTGCGCTGGGCCTCCTCACTGCCTGCCCGCACAAGCCGGTTGATGAAGCGAATCTGCGGCGGCACCTGCTTCTCCGCTTCTTCCAGAATCAGGTTATGGATCCCCTGCAGGGCCTGCAGTTGTTCCTGGTTTCCCTGTTGTTCTGCCTGGGCAATCATCGCCGAGAGCACGTACATGAACGGCTCGTCGATACGGGCGATGTTCTCCTGCAGGGCTTGCTGTTTATCTTCGGCGTTGAGCAGCCGCTGGAGCGTCTCCGTCGCATCGCTGAATATGCGCTCTGAAGCGCTCTGCATTTCCTGCTGGATGCTGAGCAGCTGCTGGCGCAGATCCCGCAGCACCCGGGCCTCCTCTTTATCATGTTCCCTGGCGGCAGTCTCGACCCGCTCTGTCAGCAGGCGGAAGAATTCATAGTTGAAGGCCTGCTGCCCGACTGAGATTAAGGCGTTGACGGTCGCTTCGTCTTCCCGGTTCTTGAGCACGTGCTTGAGCAACAGCTCCGGCGTCAGCTCTCCTGCCTTACGCGCTTCCTGCTGGAAGGAGCGCAGCGCCGTCTGCCGCGCCTCCAGCCTGCGGCCTACCTCCGTCTCGGTATAGAGCCGCGCCTGCAAGTTGACCAGCCGGATAACCTGATCGTTATTGCCCTGCTGCTGGGCCATCTCGATCAGGCTGTGGAGCATGGCAAAGAACGTTTCGTCGATCTCATCGGCCCGGTCCTGGAGGAGCTGGTCGGCGACGTCACGGTCGGCTCGTGACAGCGTCTGCAACAGCTCGCTCTGGCGGCGCTGCCGGGCGATCATCTCCGGCGTCACCCCTTCCGTCTCCAGAATCTTCTCGATGAAAGTCTGGTAGCTGATGATCTCCTGCGGCTGCAGCATATATCCGCGCCGCGCCTCCGGTGGGGTCTTGCCCATCACCTCCTGCACCAACTGGCCGATCAGCCGCTGGCGTTCCTGGTGGGGCAGGTTCAGCTCCATCGGCACGTGGACCATGAACATCTCGTGCTCGGGATCGTGATAGAGCAGCGGCGTGGCCATCTGGCCCGACGTCCCGCAGTTCGGGCACACGAACAGGTTCAGCGTGCCGTTGAGCAGCTCATACTTGAGCTGCGGATTCTGGCCGACGTCGATGACCTGATGGATTTCGGCGGTGAAGACAGTCTGGCAGCGAGGGCATTGGATCTGGTTAAGCATTCATCTCTCTCTTGTACTATCGGGTGCGGCAGCAGGGTTGGGTTCCCTGTGCCTAATCTTCTTCTTGTGACCGCTCATCACGAGGCAGGCAAAACGTAAAGGTTGTTCCCGGCCGGCCGTTCTCATTCTCCCCAAACCAGATGCGGCCGTCGTGGGCTTCGACAATCGCCTTCGTCAGATAAAGGCCGAGTCCGGTGCCCTCTGTCCGGCGGCTCAGCGCGTTGTCCAGCCGCGAGAACTTCTGGAAGATGCGATCTTTCTGGTGCTCCGGGATGCCAATCCCCGGATCGCTGACTGACAGCAGCACGTGTTCGCGCTGGACGCTGCCGGTCACGACAATCTCGCCACCGTCAGGCGAGTATTTGATGGCGTTGCTGATCAGGTTGTTCAACACCTGGGTCAGGCGGCGTTCGTCGCCCTGGATAATGGGAAACGAATCCGGGAATTGCACCCGAAAGGTATGTATATCGGTCTGGCTGCTGAATTTGCGGGTCACGTTGTGCACCAACTCGGGCAGCCAGACGTCGCCGGTCTCGAGCTGGAAGGTGCCGGACTGCAGGCGCGAGGCCTCCAGCAGCTGGTCGATGAGGTCGGTCAGGCGGTCGGCCTCTTCTTCGATTACGGCCAGGTATTCGTTGAGGACTTCGGGTGGCCATTCCGCCTCATCGCGGCGCAGCGTCCCGGCGTAACCTTTGATGATCGAGACCGGCGTCTTCAGCTCATGGCTGACGACGGAAATGAAGGTCTTCTGCAGCTCCTGTTCTTCGCGATAGCGCGTCAGATCGCGCACGTTGGCGATGATGTCCGTCATCCGGTTGTTGGAGTCCATGAGCGGGGCGTAGGTAATGCCCAGGCTTACCGGCGAGCCGTCCGGCCGCCGCAGCAGCCCTTCCACGTAGAGGGGAGCGGCATGGGGCAAAGGCCAGCCGTTGGCGAGCGCCAGATCGAGGTCCATCTCTGTTTCCAGCCTCGCCCACCTGAACACTTCGTCGTGGGTGCGCCCGATGGCATCCTGCGCGCGCCACCCGGTCATCCGGCTGAGCGCCTTGTTGAAAACCGTTATCTGCAGGTGCGCGTCCAGGATCATCACACCATCGGCGCTCTGTTCCAGGATGGCGTCGAGCCGCTGTTTCTCGGCGATGACTGCCTCGTAGAGGCGCGCGTTCTTCACGGCAATCGCCGCCTGATCCGCGAAGTTGCGCAGCAGGCTCGCCGCATCGCTGCGGAAGCGGTAGCTGCCCGACTGGAAGACGTAGATCATGCCCACGACGCTGTCGCCGCTGAGCATGGGCAGGCGAATGGCCTGGGTCAGTCCCAGATCGGCCTCCAGCGCCAGCTCGGTCATCTGGCGGGTCAGCTCGGGAACGGCTTCGTGCTCGGCCCCTTCGCGGTAGGGCAGGCCGCGCAGCAGCGGCTCAAAATGGCGGATATGCTCGGGGGGGATACCGTACACAGCGGCGACCCGGAACTTCTCATCGACCGGATCGGTCAGGGCAATGATGCCGGCCTGCCCGGAGACCAGCTCGACGGCGGCGCGCACGATGATGCGCAGCACGTCGCCCAGGTCCAGCTCGGCGGTGAGCGCCCGGCTAATCGCCAGCAGATATTCCCGTTCCAGAACGCGGTAATCGAGTAACATGTCGTCTGTGAGCAGCTACAGCTTGCCGGACTGATTATAACATAGCCCAGGGGCACGACGAGGGTTGATAGCGTAAGAACCCTATAGGAAGTCGCCGTCCGGCCTGGGCGAACAGCACCTGCGGCCCGTGAGAAAAAAGGGCCGGTTCTGGGTGCAGAACCGGCCCTTCGGCGTCAGGGCTTAGTAAGCTCCGGTGGAAGCTCTTTGGGATCGAGCCCGGCCTCCTTGACTTCCTTCATGAAACGAGAGCGCTCGCGGGCATTGGCCACGCGGGCCTGGCGTATCTCGTCCGGGTCCATGTCGTCAGTTACTTTGATGTAGTTCGGCGGCGTGATGTGGGCCGGAAGCTCGAACCCGTTGCCGCCGGCCGGTTCTGGCGCCGCTTCAGAAGGCTGGGCCGCGGCTTGCGGCTCTGCGGCGGCGCGCGCCTGCTCGCCGGCCTCCGCCGCAGCGTCGGCTACCGTCGCTTGCTGGGCTTCCCATTCCTTGGGATCGATCCCTTGCTCCTTCAGCTCCTTGAAGAACTGCGACCGTATCCGTGCATTCTGCACGCGCGCCTTACGCACTTCGTCGGGGTCCATATCGTCGGTAATCTCAATGTACTGCGGGCCCGGAATGTCTGCCCTGGGCACTGCCACGGCCTCGCGTTCGGTAGCCGGTGTTGGCTCGGCAGGGCGTGCCGCCTGGGCTGATTCGGCCGTCGCAGCCGGCGCGGCTCCCGGTTCCGCCCGCGTCTCGGCCATCTGGCTCGGGTCGAGGCCGGCTTCCTTGAGCGCCTTGTTGTAGGCGGAGCGGGCCCTGGCGTTGGCAATACGCGCCTTGCGCACCTCGTCGGGACTCATGTCGTCAGTGATCTCGATATACGCCGGCTCGGGAATGCCCTTCACGGCCTGCGGCGGCACTTTCTGCATTTCGGCCACGACCGGCTCGCCCGGCGCACCCGCCGACGGAACTTCCGCAGCCACCGGGCCCTGTTCCTTGAGCTTCTTCACAGCCTGCGAGCGGGCCTTGGCGTTGGCGATACGCGCCTTGCGCACCTCGTCGGGGCTCATGTCGTCGGTGATCTCGATGACCGGATAATCGACGCCCGGCACCAGATCGTCTGGCGACTTCGTCTTCGCCGGAGCGGCTGCCTGTCTCGCTGCCGGGGCAGCCGGCGCGACCCCACTGACCGGCGGCGGCCCGGTCTTTGCCCCCTGCCAGGTATGAAAGGCAGCAATGCGAACCGCTGTGAGGGGATCGTCGTCCAGCACCTGGCTGGCAGTACGCAAGGGAGCTACCTCAGCCGGACCGATGCGCATGTTTTCCCAGCGCTTTCTGCGCGCCGCCTCGGCTGCCGCCAATCGCCGCGCTTCGGCCAGCTGCTCCGGCACGTCGGCGTCCAGCGGTATCTGATGCCCAAAGGTCTGCGCCGGATTGTAGTTTGCGCCGCCCGTCCCGGACGCCATCGCCGCCGTGTTATCCTTCACGGCCCGGCTCAGCCACGTAAAAATAAGGGCAAGCAGGACGCCGAAGAGAATGACGACGATACCGATGATGCCGGCAAGAGTGAAGACATTCATGGACAGCTATTCCTCTTCAGAATGAAATGTTGCCGCAGGCGATTATACGTAGGCCGGCTGGAGCGGGCAAAGGCAGGCGGCTCAATGCTCGCCGTGGCGCACCTGGTCCGCGAGAAAATCGAGCAGGTCGATCTGCGTCAGAATGCCCTGTACCCTGTCCCCACTGGCCACGACCACGGCCCGGTGGGTGGCGAAGATGCCGATCAATGTCTCCAGCGGCGTGCCCGGCTGCACCACAGCCACGTTGTGGTCGATAACGCCGTCGATGCTGCTCTCCTGATCCCGCCGGCCGGAGAGCAGGTGTTTGAGCAGGTCTACTTCGCGCACGAGCCCGACAAGCTGGCCGTTTTCAGCTACCACCGGGAGCTGGGAAATGCCGTGCTTCTTCATCAGGGCGACCACGTCAGTCAGGCGGTCCGAAGGGCTGGCCGTGATGACCTTCTCGTCGGCCTTGGTTGCCTGCACGTCGGCAGCGCTGAGGTCAATCCAGGTCCGTTCCAGGAAGCTGTTTTCGCGCATCCAGTCGTCGTTGAAGACCTTGCTCAGGTATCGCGAGCCCGAGTCCGGGAGGATGATCACCACGACGTCCTCGGGCCCCAGGTGGTGCTCCCGCGCATAGACCATCGCGCCCCACACCGCCGAGCCAGACGAGCCGCCGCAGAAGATACCTTCCTCGCGCACAAGCCGGCGCGTGATCAGGAAGCTTTCCTGATCGCTGACCTGCACGATCTCGTCCACGACGCTCAGGTCAGTCGTGGCCGGCAGAAAGTCCTCGCCGATGCCTTCTACCTTGTAGCTCTCGGCCTTCGTATACCGGCCGCTGCGGTGCAGCTCGAACAGAATGGAGCCTATGGGGTCCACCCCGACGACTTTGACGGCCGGGTTCTGTTCCTTCAGATAGCGCCCTGCGCCGCTAATCGTGCCGCCCGTGCCCATTCCGGCGACGAAGTGGGTGACGCGGCCCGCCGTCTGCTCCCAGATCTCCGGGCCGGTCGTCTCGTAATGCGCCTGCGGGTTTACCGGATTGCGATACTGGTCGGCGAGGATGGCGTTGGGCGTCTCGGCAACCAGCCGCTCGGCCACCCGGTAATAGCTGCGCGGATCGTCCGGCTCGACCGCCGTCGGGGTGACGACGACGCGAGCCCCATACGCCCGCAGTAGCTGGATCTTCTCCTGAGACATCTTGTCCGGCATGACGAAAACGCAGCGGTAGCCCTTCACGGCTGCGGCAATAGCCAGCCCGACGCCGGTATTGCCCGAAGTCGCCTCGACGATGGTCCCGCCCGGCTGCAGCGCCCCGCTTTTTTCGGCCTGGGCGATAATGGCCGGGCCAATGCGGTCCTTCACCGAGCCGCCCGGGTTAAAGAACTCCACTTTCGCCAGAAGCTGGCAGGGCAGGTCCCGGCCCACTGAATTCAGGCGCATCAGCGGCGTGTTGCCGATAGTCGTCAGAATATTGGGGTGAACCTCGAGACCAGCCAGAACATCGTCGCGGGAGATATCCGCTATCGCCATGGGCAACCTTCCTTCCACACAAATCCGGAAATGAGTGAGATAAATATAGTATAGCGCATCTGAGGCCTCTGTCACCGCTGCGATGCCTCCGCGTCCATTTTGCACGATTTCCCTGCTGTTCGTGACCGATTACCGGGCGATTATCTTGTTTACCACTCAAGGCCGTTTATAATTGATGGGGTACTCTCGCTTTCTTCTGTGTAACCTGGCAGCGCGCCGGGCAGTTCTAGGGAGGTCTGACATGAAGCGTCGTCGCTGGTTCGCCCCGATCCTGGTCCTCGTATTGTCATTTCTGTTGGTCGGCACGGTTTTCGCCGACTCGATATACGTGGTCCAGCCGGGCGACACTCTGTACCGCATCGCCCAGATGTTCGGCACCAACGTGCCTACACTCGTTGGCATGAATAACATCGCCAACCCCAATCTCATTTACGTCGGTCAGGAGTTGCGCGTACCCGGCGACGGCACTGCCCAGCCGCCCGCGCCGGCTCCTAGCGACCCCGCTCCGCCAGCGCCGGCGCCCAGCCCCGACGGCACCTACGTCGTTCAGGCGGGTGATACACTCTATCGGATTGCCGCCCGCTTTGGCACCAACGTGCCCACGCTGGTAGCGATGAACGGCCTCAGCAACCCCAACTACATCTACGTTGGTCAGGTGTTGCGCGTGCCGGGCGGCGGCGGCGGATCGCCCGCGCCCGCGCCGCCCCCCAGCGGAAGCCCACCGCCACCGCCGATCACCGGCGGCAGCTTTGAGCTGGGCGGACAGGCGACGGGCCTCGGACAGGCCGAACGCATGCGTTTCGCCGGCATGAATTGGGTGAAATACCAGCACAAGTGGAGCCCCGGCGACAGCCCTGATGCCGTGGCCGGCCGGATCAGCGATGCCCATAACAACGGCTTCAAGGTGCTGCTGAGCATCCCGGGCGCGAACCTCTACCCGCAGCCGGGAAGCATTGACTTCAACGCCTACGTCGAGTTCCTCCGTGGCGTTGCGGCGCTGGGTCCCGACGCCATCGAAGTCTGGAACGAGCAGAACATCGACCGCGAGTGGCCGGCGGGGCAGATCAGCCCGCAGGCTTACGTGGACAACGTTCTGCGCCCGGCCTACACGGCGATCAAGGCGGCCAATCCGAACGTCCTGGTCATCTCCGGGGCGCCCTCGCCAACCGGTTTCGACAACGGCACCAACGCCTGGGCCGACAACCGCTACATTGCCGGCATGGCGGCGGCAGGGGCGGCGAACTACGCCGACTGCATCGGCATCCACTTCAACGCCGGCGCGACCGCGCCATCTGCCAGCAGCGGCCATCCGGCCGGCACGCACTATAGCTGGTACTACACGCCGATGGTCAACCTCTACTACAACGCCTTCGGCGGCTCGCGCAGGCTGTGCTTCACCGAGCTGGGCTATCTCTCCGGCGATGGCTTCCCCGGCATCTCGGACGCCTTTGGCTGGGCGCGCGGCAACTCTGTGGCCGAACAGGCGCAGTGGCTGGCCGAGGCCGCCTCGCTGGGCGCCAGCAGCGGGCGTGTCCGCCTGATGATCGTCTTCAACGTGGACTTCACGACTTACGATCCGGGTGGCGATCCCCAGGCAGGTTACGCCATCATCCGGCCCGACGGCACCTGCCCTGCCTGTGACACGCTGCACGCGGTCACCGGAGGCCGCTAATTGGCGCTCGCCGGGTGAGCTTCTATAATCGCACCGACGCGCCGGCTGCCTGTGGCCCCTGGGTCACAGCCGTGTATCGCTAACCAACCACAGGGAGGGCGCGGCGAGCGCCCTCCTTTTCTATCGCGAGGTAAGTTATGAAAGTGCTCCGCATTCTCGCCGCCAAATCGGGCCAGATCGTGACGATCCGGCCGGAGCAGACCATCCGCGAGGCGACGGCTCTGCTCGTAAAACACAATATTGGTGCTCTCGTCGTGGTTGCTGAGGGCGAGGAGAAACCGTTAGGCATCGTCTCGGAGCGGGACATTATCCGCCAGATTGCAGCCGACGAAGCCTGCTTCTCTGACCCTGTGGAGACGATCATGACCGGTCATGTGATCACCGGAACGCCGCAGGATGACCTGTACTCTGTCGCCCACACCATGACCGAGCGCCGTTTCCGTCACCTTCCGATTATGGACGAGGGCCGTCTGGTTGGCATTATCTCGATTGGCGATGTGCTGAAGGCCCAGCGCGACGCCTATCGCGGCGAAATCGACACCCGTGAGGTCCAGCTGCAGGCTGGCGAGTATTGACAGCAATAACGTCTCCCACTGTGACAACCCTCTCGAGCAAAGGAGTCTAGCCATGTCCAAGCCAGGCACGGAAGAAAACCCGCTGCGTGTCGCCATTGTCGGCGCCGGACCAACCGGCTTCTACAGTGCCGAACAGCTCTTTAAGGATAGGCGTTATCATGTGCTGGTCGATATGTATGAGCGCCTGCCCACGCCGTTCGGGCTGGTACGCTATGGCGTCGCTCCCGACCATCAGAAGATCAAGTCGGTCACCAAGCTCTTTGATCGCGTGGCCCAGCGGCCCGAGTTTCGATTCTTTGGTTACGTCGAGATCGGCACCGATGTGACGGTAGACGATTTGCGCCGCCACTATCACCAGATCATCTTCACGACCGGCGCGCAGACCGACCGCAACCTGAATATCCCCGGCGAAGATCTGGAAGGCAGCTACGCCGCCACCGACTTTGTCGCCTGGTATAACGGCCATCCGGACTTTCGCGACTGCGAGTTCGATCTGTCGGTGGAGACGGCGTCGGTCATCGGCGTGGGCAATGTGGCCGTGGACGTGGTACGGATTCTCAGCCGCACACCAGAAGAGCTGGCCCGCACCGATATTGCCGACTACGCGCTGGAGGCGTTGCGGCACAGCAAGATACGCGAAGTCTATATGTTAGGCCGGCGCGGTCCCGCCCAGGCCGCCTTCACCACCCCGGAGATCAAGGAGCTTGGCGAGCTGGAAGATGCTGTCGTCTGGGCGCCGCCTGAGGAAGCGACGCTGGACCCGCTCAGCGAAGAATCGCTGGCCGAAAGCGCCGACCGGGCCACGGCGCGAAAGGTCGAGGTTATCCAGAGCTACAGCCAGGAGATCCCCGAGACGACCAAGACACGGCGCATCATTTTGCGCTTCCTCGTCTCGCCAGTCGAGTTTATCGGCGACGAGCACGGCCATCTGCAGCAGATTCGCCTGGTGCACAACGAGCTATACAAGACCGACGCCGGGACGCTGCGGCCGAGAGCAACAGACCGGGAAGAAATAATCCCGTCTGGCATCGCCTTCCGCTCGATCGGCTATACCGGCGTCCCCATTTACGGGGTGCCGTTCAAATCAAGCTGGGGCGTGATCCTGAATCGGGACGGCCGGGTGATCGACCCGGACACCCAGGAGCCGTTAACAGGACTCTATACAGCGGGCTGGATCAAGCGCGGGGCCAGCGGCGTGATCGGCACCAACAAGCCGGACGCTGCGGAGACCATTGAGGCTATGCTCGACGATCTGGAAGCCGGACGGACTCTGGAGCCGGACGACCCCTCGCCCGAAGGCGCGGAAGCCCTCGTGGCGGCCCGCAAGCCGACCTATTTCAGCTACGCCGACTGGCTGCGACTGGACGAGATCGAAGTGAAGCGCGGCGAGGAGCAGGGACGCCCGCGCGTAAAATTCACCGACGTACACGAAATGCTGGCGGCGCTGGAGAAGGAAGCGGCTTAGCGGCCTGCTCATGGAAAAAGTGACGATATACAGCGATGGCGGCGCCGACCCCAATCCGGGTTATGGGGGTTGGGCCGCCATCCTGCGTTTTGGTCGCCACGAGAAGGTGCTGACGGGAAGCGAGCCAGACACGACCAACAACCGCATGGAGCTGCAGGCTGCCATAGCGGCCCTCGGCGCGCTGACCCGGCCCTGCCACGTCGATTTCTACACCGATTCGCAATACCTGCGGCGGGGCATCGGCGAGTGGATTGAAGGTTGGGCCAGGCGCGGCTGGAAGGGCGAGGGAGGCCGGCCCATTGCCAACGTCGATCTCTGGAAACGGCTCTGGGAGCTGAG
>JAAYYY010000136.1 GCA_012515125.1 Chloroflexota bacterium | reverse complement strand
TGGGACCCTCTCAATAGCCGTCTGGACCTCGTCGCCGACAAGGCCCAGAAGCTGGAGAACAACTTCGACAGCCTCATCGAGGCCCAGGCCAACGTGCGCCAGATCATCAAGAACTGGGCCGAGCAGATCCAGCTTGGCGAGTACGAGCGCAACCAGCGGCTCAACACCTGGGAGCGCATGCTGGATCAGCACCAGGACACCATGCAGACCTACGCCCAGCAGTGGGTCCAGTTCTCCGACCAGTATAAGGAAGCGCGCATGGCCGTGCAGACGCTGGTCGCCTTCCAGCAGCAGATCGAGCAGCAGCAGCGGGAGGCCAACGAGCTGGTGCGCGTGGAGCTGAACCGCATGCAGACGCGCTGGGACGCCTTCGTCGCCGAGCACGAAAAGCGCTGGAAGAATTTCGAGGTAGACATGGACCAGCGCGTCGCCAGCTCTACCCGTTCCGAGCGACAGCTACGCGAGCACGTCGGCCATCTGGAAGACATGGTCGAGGCGCTGGAGCAGGAGCTGGAGCGCGTCTACCGCGTCCAGTCGGCCCAGGCCGACGCCATCAAGCAGTTCCCCCGCGTCTGGCAGGAAGCGGTCGAGAAGTCGATGTCCCACGACCCCAACCGCCGCCGCCAGCCGGCCCTCGTGCCCGTGCCCGACGAAGATCAGTAGACAGCGGACGGCAACGCCTGACCACTGACAACTGACCACTGCCCACTACCCAATGCACGTCCTCGGCACCGCAGGCCACGTAGACCACGGCAAATCGGCCCTCGTACAGGCTCTGACCGGCATCGACCCCGACCGGCTGCGCGAGGAGAAGGAGCGGGAGATGACCATCGAGCTGGGCTTCGCCTGGCTGACCCTGGAGGTCGGCGGCGAGCCCGAAGAGGTGGGCATCGTGGATGTGCCGGGCCACCGTGATTTCATCGAAAACATGCTTGCCGGCGTGGGTGGCATCGACCTCGCCCTCTTTGTCGTCGCCGCCGACGAGGGGGTGATGCCCCAGACCCGTGAGCACCTGGCTATCCTCGACCTGCTGGAGATCCCCGGCGGCGTCGTCGCCCTGACCAAGTGCGACCTGGTAGATGACCCCGATTGGCTGGAGCTGGTTACGCTCGACGTAGGCGAGGTGCTGTCGGGGACGGCGCTCGACGGCGCGCCGATCATCCCCGTTTCGGCGCGCACCGGGCAGGGGCTGGACGAGCTGCGCGCCGCCCTCGCCACGGCGCTGGCGGCTGTGCAGCCCCGCGCCGACACCGGCCGGCCCCGCCTGCCCGTGGACCGCGTCTTTTCGCTCAGCGGCTTCGGCACTGTGGTCACCGGCACGCTGCTCGGCGGCAGCCTGCGCGTGGGCGACAGCGTGAGCGTCGAGCCGGCCGGCCTCCAGGGGCGCGTCCGCGGCCTGCAGACCCACAAGACACAGCGCGACGCCGTCTTCCCCGGCAGCCGGGTAGCGGTCAACGTCAGCGGCATTGGCGCCGACGAGGTACGGCGGGGCGACGTGCTGGCCGCGCCGGGCCTCGTGCGCGGCACCCTGCTGCTGGACGCCGCCTACCGCCACCTGCCCGACGCCGGCGTTCCCCTGCGGCACAACATGGAAGTCAAGCTTTTTGTCGGCGCCGCCGAGGTCATGGCCCGCACGCGCG
Source organism: Chloroflexota bacterium (assembly GCA_012515125.1). GTDB lineage: Bacteria > Chloroflexota > Anaerolineae > Promineifilales > Promineifilaceae > JAAYYY01. The sequence continues at coordinate 1,300 of JAAYYY010000136.1, read as the reverse complement.
TTCTCGGCGCCCGGCAGATCGCGCCCGGCGAGGAAGGCTGGCTGCAGCTCGCCCTGGAAGCGCCGCTGGCCGTGAGCCGGGGCGACCGCTTCATTTTGCGCCGCCCTTCGCCCGGCGCGACGCTCGGCGGGGGGCGCGTCGTGGACGCCCATCCCGGCCGGCGCCACCGCCGCTTCCGGCCCGAAGTCGTGGAGCGGCTGCGCACCCTGGCCGAAGGAAGCCCCGCTGAGCGCCTGTTGCAGACGTTGCAGAAGGAGCAGCCCATCGCGCCGTCCGCCCTGCTTCAGGCTTCGGGTCTGCCGCAGGAGGAGGCCCGGGCGGCCTGGCAGGAGCTGCTGGACGGGGACCAGGCGCTGATTATCGGCGGGCAGGCGCTGAGCGCGGCCCACTGGCAGCGGCAGCATGACCGCGTGCGCGAGACGCTGCGCGCTTTCCACGCCGAGCGCCCCTTGCGGCTGGGCATGCCCCGCGAAGAGCTGCGCAGCCGCCTGAAGCTGCCCGCCGCCCTCAGCAACGCCCTTGAAGACGAGCTGCTGGCCTCCGGCGCGATGGTCGCTGAGGGGCGCCTGCTGCGCCTGCCCGAGCACGCCATCCAGTTCACGCCGGCCCAGCAGACGGCCGTCGATGCCCTGCTGCAGCGTTTTGCGTCGGCGGGCGTCAGCAGCCCCAGCGTGCGCGAGAGCCGCGAGACGGTCGGCGACGCCGTCTACGAGGCGCTGGTCGATCTGGGCCGCCTGCGCCAGCTTAACGACGACATCGTCTACCGGGCCGAGGAGTACGACGCCCTCGTCGCCCGGCTGACGGCGTTCATTGGCGCGCAGGGGCGCGTCAGCACCGGGCAGGTGCGCGACCTGCTGGACACCAGCCGCAAATACGCCATCGGCCTGCTGGAACACCTCGACCACGTCAAGATCACGCGCCGTGTAGGCGACGAGCGCGAGCTGCGCGATGGTGGGCGCTGATTGCAGGTCGAGTCTCCAACTCGACGGCGGGTTGCAAACCCGCCCTCCTGCATCGCCTTTGCAGCCCGCCTCCATCATTTCTCCACAACCTGTTGTTATGATGGACACATATTGGCAGGTAGCGTAGAGCGATTTTCGAAAATCGCTCTGCATAAGGAGAAAACAACATGCGCAAAAACATCGTTTACGTAGCCGTTCTGGCGCTCGTCGTCGTCCTCGGCGCGACCGCCGTTCTGGTCCGCGCGGACGCGGCGCCGCCGGAATACGAGGTGCGGGCTTCCACCGTCTTCGCGCAGGAGCCCGATGAACCGGAATCGCCGGATGAAGTGGAGGCGCCG
>JAAYYY010000135.1 GCA_012515125.1 Chloroflexota bacterium | reverse complement strand
TCCTTCCCGCCTCCACCCGGGGCGCCCTGAGCCTCGTCCGCCACACGTGGACAAGCTGGCTGCAATATCGCGGCTTCTTCTTCCTGCTCGCCTTCGGCTGGATGGTGCCGCCGCTGATCTACCTGTTCGTCTGGACGACGGCAGCGGGCGGCGAGACCATCGGCGGCTTCAGCCGTTCCACCTTCGTCACCTACTACCTGGCGCTGATCGTCGCCAACCAGATCACCTACTCGCAGACGAACTGGACCGTGGGCGACGTGATCCGCAGCGGCGGGCTTAATGAGCTCCTGCTACGCCCAATAGCGCCGCTCTATGACACCGTCGCCGGCGAAATCGCCGGCAAGGTCGTCTACCTGATCTTCGTCATCCCGGTCACGGCGCTGCTGGCCCTGCTGCTCCGGCCGGCGCTGCCGGCAACGGGCGATCTGCTCCTCTTCCTGCCGGCCCTGCTGCTCGCCTGGCTGCTGCGTTTCTTCTGGGGCTACTGGCTGGCGCTGCTGGCTTTCTGGGCCACGCGCGCCGACGCGCTGCTGAGCCTGCAGGACGCGCTCGTCTTCCTGCTCGCCGGGCAGGTGGCGCCGGTCGCCCTGCTGCCGGGCGCGCTGCAGAGCGCGGCGACCTGGCTGCCGTTCCGCTACATGGTCGGCTTCCCGGTGGAGATTCTCACCGGGCGGCTCGACGCGGCGGCCATCCGTACGGGCTTTGCCCTGCAGGCGGGCTGGCTCGCCGTGGCCCTGGCGCTGTCGGCTCTGCTCTGGCGGCGCGGCCTGCGGCGTTATGCTGCTGTTGGAGGATAACCCATGTCGCTTTCTGTGCGCTTTTATCTGGGGCTGCTGCCCGCCTTCATCCGTGCTTCGATCCAGGAAGCGGTCGCCTACCGGGCCAACTTCTGGATCAGCCTGCTACACGCCTCGCTCAACTTCGCCACCGGCGTGCTCGGCCTGGTCGTGCTCTTCGGCCAGGTGGAGCAGATCCGCGGCTGGGATCTGCCGGCGGCGCTGGCGCTGCTGGGCATCTTTCTTACCCTGGGCAGTCTGCGCGGGCTCGTCTTCGGTCCCAGCCTGGACAGTCTCGCCGGGCTGGAAGGCGACGTGTGGAGCGGTCGGCTGGACTACACGCTGCTCCGGCCCGTCTGGACGCAATATCTGGTCAGCGTCCGCCGCTGGCAGCCGCTGGCGCTGCTCGACCTGATCCCCGGCATCGCCCTCATCGCCGTGGCCTTCTGGCAGCTCCGGCTGGAGCTGAGCGCCGCCGACGCCTTTGCCTTCCTGGTGGCGCTCGGCGCGGCGCTGCTCATCCTCTACGCGCTGCTGCTCGCCGCTACGGCCCTCATCTTCTGGGCGCCGGGCGTGCTCTTCACCTGGATTTTCGACAGCATTTTCCAGATGGCCCGCTACCCGCTCGGCCTCTACCCCGGCTGGGTGCGCCTGTTGCTCACCTGGGTCGTGCCCGTTGGCCTGATCACCACGGTGCCCGCCGAGGCGCTCACCGGGCGGCTAGACGGCCGGCTGCTGCTCGCCACAGTCGCGCTGGCCCTGCTGCTCACGCTGGCGGCCTCGATCCTCTTCCGCCGCGCGCTGGCGAGGTATGAAAGCGTCGGGCAGTAGGCGGCGGGTGATGCTGCCAGGATTTGTGCCTGCGTTTCGCTCAGGCCCCGCAGCAAG
>JAAYYY010000134.1 GCA_012515125.1 Chloroflexota bacterium | reverse complement strand
TGACGGAGCAGCAGCTACTCGACGCGGTGGCAATCGGCCAGTTCACGCCGGGGCCGGTCTTCACCACGGCGACTTTCGTCGGTTACGTGCTGGCGGGCGTGCCCGGCGCCATCGCCGCGACGGTGGGCATCTTTCTGCCGTCGTTCGTCTTCGTGGCGCTGCTCAACAACGCCGTGCCGTCCATCCGGCGGTCGCCCTGGGCCGGCGCGCTGCTCGACGGCGTCAATGCCTCCGCGCTGGGGCTGATGGCCGGCGTGACGGTGCAGCTCGGCGGCGCGGCGCTCGTTGACCTGCCCTCGGTGCTGCTGGCAGCGGTCGCGGCGCTGCTGCTCTTCCGCTTCCGGGTCAACTCGGCATGGCTGGTGCTCGGCGGCGGGGCCGTGGGCCTGCTGGTCCAGTTTCTACTCGGCTAACATCTTCTCCGCCATGCGGTCGGCGGGCGTGCCTTCCGGCGCAGCGCCGGGCGGGCCGGCGAAGCTGAAGCCGCCGTCGGTCCGCGGGCGGGGCGGGTTGTCGAAGTAATCGGCGGCTGCCGCGCGGCCCGCGGCGACCAGCGCGTCACGCCGCTCGGGGGTCATGTCAAATTCAGTCGTGCCGTAGCCCATCGCCGGCAGCCGGCAGACGAAATGGCTGTGGGCGTCGATGACCATCTTGTCGTGCGCCTGGGTGGCGGTGTCCACAAGCCCTTTGAGCCGCTGGAGGGCCGGGAGCTGGCCCAGGGAGATGGCTTCGCCTTCCGGCTCCACCTCGGCCGTGCGGGGCGCGCCGGGCACGGCCAGCGTTTCGTCGATGAGGAAGCCGAGCGGCCGGGCGTCTTCCTTCGGCCCCATGATGGCGGTGACGTGGGGCAGGGTGCTGATAAATAGCTCGATGGGGAAGTTGGAGAGCAGGCCGCCGTCCACGATGCGATGGCCGGTCAGGTCGTTACCGCGATAGAGGCCCCAGCCCGGCTGCCAGACGACCTCCTGCCAGAGCAGCGGCACGCTCATGGACATGCGCGTGGCCCAGACGACGGGCAGCTCGGGCGCGGTCTGGTGGTTGAGGATGAGCATGCGGTTGATCGTCGTGTCGGCGGCAATGAGCGAAAGGCTGCGGCCCATGGCCTCATAGAACTCGGCCATGGACATGCGGCTGTAGGCGCGGGCCGTGCCGTCGGGGGCCGTGGCGTCGAGCCGCTCGCTCAGCCAGGTCACGAAGGCGTCGGCGGCATACCAGCCGCCCCGCTCGACGAAGCTGAACAGGTGGCGGCCGCGCGGCCGGCGCAGCATGGCGTTCAGCAGCGTCTCGTCAAGGCGCACCTCCAGCCTGTCGGGCACGAAGGGCAGGTCGATGCCGGCGAGCAGGGAAAGCAGGCTGCTGGCGGCGATGTCCTCGTCGCCAAAGCCCATCGGCTCGCCGAGGAAGCTGGTGAAGACGGGCCGGCCGTCCCGCTCTTCCATCAGCGCGGCGCCCATCTCTGAGGCGGTGTAGCCGGCAGCCAGCGCCGTCGCCGTAATCGCGCCCGCCGAGGTGCCCATCAGCCGGTTGATGGTGTGCCCTCGGGCCTCGAACTCCTGCATGGCGCCGACGAAGACCATGCCTTTGGCGCCGCCCCCTTCAAACACGAGATCATACTTCATGTGGGAATCCTCCTGGGGACATTATAGCAGGAGAGTGGGCCGTGGATAGTGGGTAGTGGGCAGCAACACGTTGGCGGTTCGAAACGTGGCATCCTGTAAAGCGATTTTTCCAAATCGCTCCCCGCTGTGTCGCGCGCGATTTGAAAAATCGCGCCACATCAATGTTCAGATCGCGCTACGGAGCCAGCGGCAGCGTAAACCAGACGGCGGCGCCGCCTTCGGGCCGGTTGAAGGCGCCGGTGCGCCCGCCGTGGGCGGCGACGAGCGAGCGCACGATAGCCAACCCGAGACCGCTGCCGCCGTCG
>JAAYYY010000133.1 GCA_012515125.1 Chloroflexota bacterium | reverse complement strand
TGCTCAACGATCCCAAGCACCCCTACACCCTGGCCCTGCTGGCAGCCTCGTCAGACCCGAACGCGGATAATGCCCTGGTCATGCGTGAGGTGCCTCGGGGAGAGCCCCCGAGTCTGGTGAATCCTCCCACTGGCTGCCGGTTCCATCCGCGTTGCCCGCAGTTTATGGAAGGCATCTGTGATGTAAAAGAGCCACCGGATTTCGAGACGGGCCCAAGCCATCGGGTGAAGTGTTGGCTGTATGAGTGAGTGACATGCAGAAGCCTGTTCGCCTGATGGCTATTGGCCTGGTCGGCCTCGTCATCGGCTTTGTGCTACCGTTCCTCATGGTCCTGAGAATCATCGATGCCACCTTCTTCCTCAGCTTCTTTGCCTACGGCGCCTCGATAAGTGGCCTGTTTGTGGGACTGATAGGGGTCGCTACCTATACCCGCGACGAGCGCGCGAAGCGACGCAACCCCTGGGACGAGTAAGCCGGTTCCCGCCTGAACGTCTGTCGATCTGTCCTGGGGTCACCTAGCTTCGACGCGGGGAGGACGGACGACTCCTCGCCTGCTACCGGCATGCGGCCGGGTATGGGCCGGCGTTGACGCTTATACGCCAGCCGGTCCAGTTTCCTGTTGCCGCAACCGGCCAACTCCTGTAGATTTGCGTGGCGCAAAATCTGGTGCCTGTCTCACAACTGGGGCCTTCCGGCCCGACCATGAATAAGGAACGGGCCGTTCCCGGATCGACCGCCAGCCGGCGTGAGGGATTACAGAGTTAGAGTTAGTTACCAAGGAAGAGGTGCGTGTCCAAAAAGGCCAATCAGACGCTACTTGAGGTGCGGGGGCTAAAGACCCATTTCTACACCGAGTCAGGCGTGGTGCGCGCCGTCGATGGCGTGGACCTGGTCGTCAGGCGCGGCGAAGTCCTCGGGCTGGTGGGCGAGTCCGGTTGTGGCAAGAGCGTCACGTCGCTATCGATCATGAAGTTGATCAGCCAGCCGGGCGAGATCGTGGAAGGGGAGATCATCTTCGACAACGAAGATCTGGTGCGCAAGCCAGAGTCGGAGATGACCCGCATCCGCGGCAACCGTATCTCGATGATATTCCAACAGCCGACGAGCTGTCTCAATCCCGTCTTCCGGGTGGGCGAGCAGCTCGCCGAGGTGCTCTATATCCATCAGGATGTGGCTAAAGGTAATGGCCAGCGCCGCGCCGTCGAGCTGCTGAGCATGGTGGGAATCCCGGAACCGGAGTCGCGGGCCAGGGCATTTCCGCATGAGCTTTCTGGCGGCATGGCCCAACGCGTCATGATCGCCATGGCGCTGGCCTGCGTGCCCGAGCTGTTGATTGCCGACGAGCCGACCACAGCCCTGGACGTGACGATTCAGGCGCAGATTCTCGACCTGATGCGCAACCTGGGCTCCAAGATGGAGACGTCGATTATCCTCATCACGCACGATCTGGGCGTGGTCGCCGAAATGTGTGACCGGGTAGACGTCATGTACGCCGGGCGCATTGTCGAGGAGGCAGACGTCTTTTCCCTGTTCAGGGAGCCGAAGCACCCTTATACGCAGGCACTCATCGGATCGACGCCCGTGCTGGGCGAGGCCGACAAGGAGCTATACGCTATCCCCGGCTCGGTGCCCAACCTGATCGATTTGCCGCCAGGCTGTAAGTTTTCGCCGCGCTGCGCGGCCCGCGTTGAGCACGAGCTGGAAATCTGTACCCACCAGGAACCTCGTCTCTTTGAGGTGGAGCCTGACCACTTCGTGCGCTGCTGGCTGTATGCGTAGAGGCACGCCGCCCGTACTGACTGGAAGAGGAGAAATCAGTTGATGAGCCAGAACGGCGAACTTAGCGAGAGCAACGGGAAGAGCGCCTTCCAGCAACGCCGCGAGCGGCGGGGCAAAGTCCTGCTCGAGGTGAAAAACCTGGTCAAGTACTTCCCTGTGCGCGGCGGCCTGCTGCAGCGAGTACAGGCGTGGGTCAAGGCCGTTGACGACGTCAGCTTTCACATTTACGAAGGCGAGACCTTTGGCCTCGTCGGCGAGTCTGGCTGCGGCAAGACGACGGTCGGGCGCACGATTTTGCGCCTGGTGCCGCCGACCTCGGGCTCCGTCATCTTTGACGGCAAAGATATTTTTGACCTCAACGCGAAGCAACTGAAGCAGGCTCGCTCCGACATGCAGATTATCTTTCAGGATCCCTACTCCTCGCTGGATCCCCGCATGCCGGTGGGCGAGAGCATCGCCGAGGGGCTGCGTGTCCACACGAATAAGAGCGGTCAGGAGCGGTACGACGTCGTCGTGGAGATGCTCACGCGGGTCGGGATGCGCGCCGACCACGCGCGGCGGTATCCGCACGAGTTTTCCGGCGGTCAGCGGCAGCGCATCGGCATCGCCCGCGCGCTGGCATTGCGGCCCAAGTTCATCGTCTGCGATGAGCCGGTATCCGCTCTGGACGTCTCCATCCAGGCGCAGGTGTTGAGCATTCTGCGCGAGCTGCAGCGCGACTTCGGCCTGACGTACCTGTTCATCGCCCACAACCTGAGTGTCGTGGAGCATTTTAGCGACCGCGTGGGCGTGATGTACCTGGGCAAGATGGTCGAGGTTGCCGACCGGGACGAGCTATATCGCAATCCGCTACATCCTTATACCCAGGCTTTGATGTCGGCCATCCCTGTGCCGGACCCCACGGTGAAGCGGCAGCGCATTATCCTCGAAGGGGATGTGCCCAGCCCGTTGAACCCGCCCTCGGGCTGCCGTTTCCACACGCGCTGCCCGCTGGCTTTCGACCGCTGTGTCACAGAGGTGCCGCCGCTGAAGGATTACGGCGACGGACACTACGCCGCCTGCTGGCTGGTGGAGACCGGCGAGCCCGGGGCCAGCAAAATCAATCCCAACATCCCCTACGAGGAACAGGGAATTAACGCCCTGTAGCGCCCTGGACTCCCCCAAGGAGGCGAAGAGGAGGCCTGTCGCAAGACAGGCCTTTTGTCTTATATCCCCTGCCGCTCCCACCTTTTATAATGGAAGCGGCGTTTGCCGGTGGGAAAGAAAAAGGCCGCGCTCGAGGAAATGGGGATGAAACAGCAGAAACAGATTCTGGTAGTTGACGATCATTTTGCGGTGCTTGACTCGCTGCGCACGCTCCTGCAGAGCGCCGACCCTTCCTACCAGGTGGTCGCCGTGCCCTCGGCCGAGGAAGGGTTTCTGGAGCTGGGACGCATACCCTACGATCTCCTGATTACGGACATCCGTCTGCCGGGTATGAGCGGCTTCGAGCTGGTCCGGCGGGTGCGCCGGCTGCGGCCCGAAATCCCCGTCATCATGATCACGACCACGCCCTCGGCTGCCGAGCGAGAGGAGGCCGAACGGCTCGGCGTCATCCGCTATATGGAGAAGCCGCTGAACACACGCGCCTTCCTCGCCGCCGTTCAGAGCGCCCTGACGGGCGCGACGCCAGTACCTGTTCCCGCGCCGCCGAAAGAGACGATGGCGTCGCCCGGCGTGCGGCCTAACGCCATCGTGGAGACGCGGCTGCAGATCCTGCGGACCGACACAGGCGCCTCTCAGGTTGCCCTGGTTTCCAAGGATGGACAGATCGTCTGCCAGCTTGGCAACGGCGATGATCAGGAGCTGGCCCAGCTGGCGTCCATCGCCGCCGCTTCGATGCGTAACGGCCTTGAGCTGGCTATCGAGCTGGAGAGCGAAGGGCCGGTGATGATCCAGTATCAGGCGGGCGAGCGGGCTGATCTCTACACGGCCAATGTCGGGGCCAACTATTTCGTCATGCTCCTTTTCGATGCGCCCGGACGCCGGGGCCGTATTGGCACTATCTGGGTTTTCGCCCAGCGAGCCATCCGCGAGCTGAAAGAGCTGCTGCCCGAAGTCCCGGCGGCACAGAAGAAGCTCCAGCCGTCGCGGCAGGTTCCCGCTCGCCACCGTCCGGCGCCGGCAGAAAAGCCGCGCGTGCAGAGGCGAGAACTCGCTCCCGCCGTTGCCGAGCCGGTGTCCCTGAGACGCGCAGACGTGAAAACGATCCCTCCTCCGGCGAAGGCCGACAAAGCAGCCGAGGCGAAGCTGGCCGAATTGCTGGCCGGGCAGAAGGCGAGCAAAGAGGACGACGTCGACGCTTTCTGGGAGGAGGCACTCGACGGCGACCTGGGGGGATTCGGTCGCGGGCTCTCGTTTGAGGAAGCGATGGCCCAGGGGTTGCTGCCTTCGGGCTTCAGCTTCGACGCCGACTAAGCGGCCAGGGACTCCAGATAGGCGATCGTGGCATCGGCCACGTCCACCCCTGTCGTCTTTTCGATACCCTGCAGGCCGGGCGACGAATTGACCTCCAGGAGCAGGGGCCCGCGATCCGAGGGAATGACATCAACCCCTGCCACCCCCAGCCCATGTACCGAAGCAGCCTGAACCGCCAGGGCGACCAGGTCGTCGCTGGTCTGCAGCGGGCGGGCGCTGGCGCCACGGTGGAGGTTAGCCCGGAACTCCCCGACGGGCGCCTGCCGCTGCATGGCAGCGACACAGCGATCGCCAATAACGATCAGCCGCCAGTCGCGTCCTTCGGCCTCGGCGACGAACTCCTGAATCAGCACCTCGCGGATGCCGTACCGGTTCAGAACGCGCAGTACATTGCGGGCAGTGGCCATATCACGGGCCAGGATAACGCCCTGTCCCTGGGTGCCCTGCAGCAGCTTGATGACGAGCGGCGGGCCGCCGACCTGCCGCGCTGCCGCTGCCAGCCCGGTCTGTTCCGAGAGCAGCGCCGTGCGGGGCAGGGGCAGCCCGGCATCGGCCATCAGACGCCAGCTCCGGCGCTTGTCTCGCGAATTGAGGATGCCGTCGGCATCGGCGGTGGTCAGCAGGCCGCGCCGCTGCAGGTGACGAACGACAGCCACGCCAAACATGGTGATCGACGCCCCGATGCGGGGAATCATGGCATCCAGCGCAGTGGGCAGCGGGCGACGTGGTCCGGGCATCGAGAGGATGCCGATATGCTGGGCGACCTGCATCGTGTCCAGGATGAAAACTTCGTGACCGCACTGGCGACCGGCTTCAGCCAGCCGCTGTGTGCTGTAGAGTGTCGCGCCGCGAGAAAGGATGGCAATGCGCATGGGTGTCGGCTGTCTCCTGGGGAAGTGCATCTAGCCGGAATAGTATCCAGAGGCCGGCGGCACAGCAAATCGGCGGCGTTTGGTCACTATGGCCGATATGGCTAGAATTAGGCAGTTGCGAATGAGGAGTGGAAAGATTCATGCCTGACGTCAGCACCTACGTCGTGGTGCCAACGTACAACGAAGCAGACAACATCGACGAGTTGCTGACGGAGCTGCTGGCTCTGCCCGTCGACCTCGGCGTCATCGTCGTTGACGATAACTCGCCGGATGGAACGGGAGAGCTTGCCGAGCAATGGGCGGGCCGTTATCCAGGCCGGGTCCACGTCGTGCACCGGCCGGGCAAGCTGGGGCTGGGTACGGCCTATGTTGCCGGTTTTCGTAAGGCGCTGGAGCTGGATGCGCGGGCCGTGATGACGATGGACGCCGATTTTTCCCACCACCCGCGCTATATACCAGACATGATCGCGCTCGCCCGGCAGAAGCACGTGGTCATCGGCTCCCGCTATGCGCCAGGCGGCGGCTCCCGCAACTGCACCTGGAAGCGCGTGGCGCTGAGCCGGGGCGCTAATACGTTCGCCCGCACGCTGCTCGGCCTGGAGGCAGCAGACGCCACCGCGGGCTTCCGCCTATACCGCCGCGAGGTCCTGGAGTCGATCCCGCTGGGCTCCATTTTCTCCAACGGCTATTCGTTCCTTGTAGAGATGTTGTTCATGTGCCAGCGGAGGGGCTGGTCGGTCGGCGAAGTGCCGATCATTTTTGAAGATCGTCGGAAGGGGAAGACGAAAATCTCGCGCCAGGAGATTTACCGGGCCATCTACACAGTCTTGCGGCTGTTTGTGCGCCGCCTGCGCGGCGGGGAACCGAGGCGCCCCCCGGTACCAGTCACGCCTAAGTGATCGAGGCAGCACGCCGCTGCTTCTCAGGAGAAGGCTTCTCAAGAGAAGATGACCACTCGACGCTTGTTTGAGGCGCTTTTTGCTATTGCCCTGCTGGTCATCGCCGTGCGCCACACGACAGACCCGGATCTGTGGTGGCATCTGCGCACCGGCGAATACATTCTGGCGAACGGCATTCCCCGCACCGACGTGTTCAGCTTCACCGTGCCCGACCACCGCTGGGTGACGCACGAGTGGCTGACGCAGGTCTTCATGTGGCTGGTCTTTCAGGCCGGCGGCCTGACGGCGCTCATGCTCGTCTTTGCGCTGATCACGGCTCTGGCTTTCTGGCTGGTGTACCGGCGCTGTAGCGGGCGGCCCTACCTGGCGGCCTTTGTGGTCCTGCTGGCTGCGTTTGCCGCCGCCATCACCTGGGGCGCCCGCCCGCAGATGTTCAATTTGCTGCTGCTCGGCCTCTTCCTCAGCATCGTGGAAGGGGTTCGCGGGGGGGTGCTTAGCGAGCGGGCCTTCTGGTGGCTGCCGCCGCTCACAGCCCTCTGGGCGAACCTGCACAGCGGCTATCTGCTGGGCGTGGTTCTCCTCGCCGTTTACGTCGTAGGGGAGAGCGTGCCGCGCTGGCAGGCCGGCGGCCCGGGGCTCAGCCGCGCGGCCTGGCGGCGGCTCCTGCTCGTGACGCCCCTCTCCTTCCTGGCGGCGGTGCTCAATCCCAACGGCTATCACCTCTGGATTTATCCCTTTGAGACGCTCGGCAGCGGGGCGATGCAGAGCTACATCGTCGAATGGCGCCCGCCTGACTTTCACGTGCCCATCTTCTGGCCCTTCGCGGCGCTGCTGGCGCTGGGCGTGCTGGCGCTCATTCTCAGCCCGCGCCGCCCGGGGCTGACCGATCTGCTGCTCTTCGGCGGCACGGCCGGGGCAGGCCTGCTCTCCGCGCGCCACATTCCGCTCTTTGCGCTCGCCGCCGCGCCCATCGTCTGTCGCTATCTGGAGGCGTCTCTCGCCGGTACGAGGCTGCGCGGTCTCGTCAAGCCCCATCCTGCCGCGAAAACAGCGCGGGCGCTGACCCTGCTGAACGTTCTGCTCCTGGTTGTGGCTCTGGGCGCCGGCTTGTTCTGGATCGCGGCCCGGGTCGCCGAGAACGACGAAGCCATCGAGGACGACTTTCCCGTCGCCGCTGTCGATTATCTGGTGAGCGCCGGCCTGGAGGGCGCTCGTGGCTACAACAGCTACGAGTGGGGCGGCTACCTGATCTGGCGGGGGTTCCCGGTCTATATCGACGGGCGCGCCGACGTCTATGGCGATGCGTTCATGCACGCCTATCGCCGGGCATACGACGCGCGCAGCGACTGGCGGGCGTCGCTCGACGATTTCGCGGTGCAGTACGTTCTGCTGCAGGAAGACAGCCCGCTGGCGACCGTGCTGGAAGAAAGCGGCGAGTGGGAGCGTACGTATAAAGACAGCCTCGCCGTGGTCTACGAGCGGGTGGAGTGATCGATGAGCCGCCAGACGCGCAGTGACCTGTTGCTGCTGGCCGTCTGGGGGCTTGCCTTCCAGGCCTTCTGGATGCTGCGTCTGGAGCATCCCAGTTATTTCGATGCCTACTATTACACGACTAACGCGCAGCGGCTCGCCGGGGGCTACGGCTTCAGCGAAGAGATCATCTGGCACTATCTGGACGATCCGGCCGGCCTGCCCCATCCCAGCCATACCTACTGGATGCCGCTGCCGTCGATCCTTGGCGCCGCCGGCTATGCGCTGTTCGGCAACTTTCGCGGCGCGCAGCTTCCCTTCTGGCTGATGGCGGGCCTGCTGCCGCTGCTGGCCTACGCTATCAGCCGGCATCTCTCCGGCGAGCGCTGGCAGGCGGTGATGGCAGCGCTGCTGGTAACAGCCGGAGGGTATTACGCCGCCTACTGGAACCAGCCTTCAACGTTTGCGGTCTTTGCCTGGGTTGGCGGCGGCTTCTTGCTTCTGCTGGCGCTCGCCCGTGAGACGCAGCGGTCGGCTCTCTGGCTGCCCGCCGGGCTGCTCGCCGGGCTGGGCCATCTGGCGCGGGCCGACGGCGTTCTGCTGCTGCCGGTGGCCGCGCTGGTCTGGCTGTGGTGGTGGCGGGAGCGGCGCCCACCTCTGGCACGAGCCATTGGCGGCGGCGCGCTCGTCGTTGTGGGCTATCTGGTCGTTATGGCGCCCTGGTTCTGGCACAGCTACCGGGCGACGGGCGCGGCGCTATCGACGGTGGGCGCGCAGACGATCTTCCTGACGGAGTATAACGACGTCTTCGCCTACGGCCGGCAGTTCGACCTCGCTCATTATCTGGCCTGGGGCTGGGAAAACATTCTGCGCTCCAAGCTGGAGGCCATCTGGCTGGGGCTGCAGACCTTCGTCGCCATCACCGGGCTGACTGCCTTCACCTTCTTTGTGCTCGCCGGCTGGCTGGTCCTCTGGCGCCGGCGTCTGTCGCGCGCTTTTTTGCTGCCTGCCACGCTGTATACCGTGCTGCTCTACGGCACGATGACACTCCTCTTCACCTTCCCCGGCACGCGCGGTAGCCTGATGCACTCCTCGGCGGCGCTCTGGCCCTGGTCGATGGCCCTGGCGCCTGCCGGGTTAGCGGCGTCTATCGATTGGGCCGCAGCGCGGCGGCGTAGCTGGCGGCCGCAGCAGGCCCGCCGCATCTTTGCCGCCGCCTTAGTCGTCATCGCCTACACGATCACCTTTGCCGTCGCCGGCGGGCAGCCGCTGGCGCAGGAGGATGCCGCGGTTTACCGCCAGATTGCGCCGCAGCTTCCCGCCAATGCCGTGATCATCACCGGCGACCCGCCCGGCTTCTACTACCATACCGGTCTGCGCGCCATTGCCCTGCCCAACGAAGAGCCGCCGGTCCTGCTGGAGATCGCGCGGCGTTATGGCGCCGGCTACCTGCTGCTCGACTCGGATTCGCCGGCACGGCTCGCCGGCCCGATCACCGCCCCGGGCTCGGTGCCGGGCATCGAGCTGATGGGCGAATTTGGCGACGATTTCCGGCTCTACCGGCTGGAGACGGCGCCATGATCCGGCCTCTGGCCCGCGCGCACGGGGTGGTCGCCGGCGTCGCCCTCGTCGCCACCGCCTTCTACGTGGCGCTGTCGGCGGCGATGGACGGGCCGGGCTTTCCTCTGGACGACGGCTGGATCCACCAGACCTACGCGCGGAATCTGGTCCGCGACGGGAGCTGGGCCTTCGTACCCGGCGCGCCCAGCGCCGGCTCCACGTCGCCGCTGTGGACGCTGCTGCTCCTGCCGGCCTATCTGCTCGGCCTCCCCCCGCTGGCCTGGACCTTTGCGCTCGGGGCGCTGGCGCTTGTCTGGGCCGGTTGGGCGTCGATGGCTCTGTGGACGGCGCTCTGGCCGGAGCGTGGGGAATCGGTGCTCGCCGGGCTGGCAGTTGTTCTCTCCTGGCCTCTCGTCTGGGCCGCCGGCAGCGGCATGGAGACGTTGCTTTTTGCTGCCCTGGGGCTGCATCTGGCGGCAGCCTACCTGCACGCCGGCCCGCGCTACGAAGCCTGGCTTGGTCTGGGCAGCGGCCTGCTCATCCTCGTCCGGCCCGAAGGGCTGATTTTACTGCTATTGCTGGCAGCCGGTTTCGCCAGCCGGCGAGCCTGGCGAGGGCTGGCCGTCATGCTGCTGCTGGCGTTGCTGCCGCTGCTACCTTACTTCGCGCTGAACCTATCCCTCAGCGGCCAGTTGTGGCCGAATACGCTCTACGCCAAGCAGGCCGAGTATGCGGCCCTTCTGCAGCAGCCCCTCTGGCAGCGCCTCCTGCGCCTCCTTTACGTGAGCGCCGGCGGGCCAGAGTCGGGCTGGCGCGGCATGAGCGGGGCGCGGCTTCTGCTCCTGCCCGGCCTGCTCTGGGCGGCCTATGGCGCGGCGCGCGCCGACTGTCGGGCGCGTCGGCTCGGCCATTTGCTGCCGCTCCTGTGGGCGGGAGGGCATGTGGCTGCTTATGCCCTACGCCTGCCCGTTACCTACCAGCACGGGCGCTACCTGCTGGGCATTGTGCCCGTCTGGATTGTCTACGGGTTGTCCGGCTGGGCGTTGCTGCTGGGAAAGAGCCGGCAAGCGCGACTGCTCCGCCGTGCCGGCGCCCTGAGCTACGCGACGGTGGCTCTGCTCTTCCTCTTCCTGGGCGCACAGGCTTATGGTACGGACGTGGCCTTCATTCAGAACGAGATGGTAGCAACCGCGCACTGGCTGCGGGAGAACACCGAGCCTGACGCGCTCGTCGCCGCCCACGACATTGGGGCCATCGGCTACTACGGCGAGCGACCTTTGCTCGATCTCGCCGGACTCGTCTCGCCGGAGATCGTCCCGTTGCTGGACGACGAAGCAGCTATGGCCGATTACGTGCGACAGAGCCGAGCACGCTACCTGGTTACGGCGCCCGGCTGGCCTTACAGCAGCCTGACCGGCGCGCCGGGCGCCACCCTGCTGTACACGACCGCGTACGAGTGGACGCGCGAGCAGGGGATCAACAATATGGCCGTCTACCGACTGCCTGTACAGGAGTAGGGACTTTGTAGCGCGTGTCTTTTTCGTGGTATACTGCGTGGTACTGGTACCGTTTTTCTTGGCCATTCTGGCGGGCTAAACAGAGGAGGTTCCCATGCCTGATATTCGTCTAATGATCGTAGACGACCATCCCGTCTTTCGCCAGGGCCTGCGCGACGTTCTGGAGATAGAGAGCGACATGCAGGTCGTCGGCGAGGCGGCGGATGGCGAAGCCGCTATCCGCCTGGCGAATGAGCTGGAGCCTGACGTCATCTTGATGGACATCAATCTGCCCACGATGAACGGCTTGCAGGTCACCCGCCAGATCAAGGCCCAGCAGCCCCACGTCAAGTTCGTGATGATTACCGGCTACGACGACACGGAGCAGGTCTTTCACGCCCTGGGGGCTGGGGCATCCGCCTATTGCGCCAAAGATATCACGCCGGAAGACCTCATTCGTACGATCGAGCAGGTATTTAGCGGCCGGTACGTCGTCGGCGATCGCGTGATGAACTATCCTGAGGTTGTCGAGTGGATCGAGCAGAAGGTGGGCAATCTTGCCGGTGGGCTGGCGGCCGATATGGAGGATTATCTCTCGCCGCTCTCGCCCCGGGAGATGGAAATCCTCGAACACGTCACGCGGGGCATGAGCAACAAGGAAATCGCCTTCAAGCTGGGTATCAGCCACCAGACAGTCAAGAATCATATGACGTCCATTCTGCGCAAGCTGGGCGTTGACGACCGCACGCAGGCCGCTGTGTATGCGCTCAGCCGGGGCTGGGTGCGCCTCGACGAGATGCGAAGCGAAGAATAGGATAGGGCAGGACAAAAAGACAAATGGCCGAATCGAACAGCGAAGAACGGGCATTCCGCGAGTTCATCGACAACCTTGAAAGCGAGTATGTACAGACGCAGCGGGAACTCAAAGAGATTGACGTTCTGATTAAGCAGAGCGCCGCAGAAGTGGAGCGACTGGCCCAGCGCAACAGCCAGGTTACTAACTACGTGCGCCAGCTGCAGACCAACTTCGATACTGTGCCGCGCGAGGACATCCGGGAAGGATATGAAGCGGTGCAGAACGCGCAGCAGCGCCTGTACACCATGCGTGGCCAGCTGGAGAAGCTGCAGAGCGATCAGCGCAACCTGGAGCGGCTGGCCGATCTACAGCGCCGCATGCTGGAGATGACGGGCGGTATGGTGACCTTACCGGAGGTAGGACGAAAAACGGCGACCGGCGACCCGTCAAACGTCGTCCGTATCGTACAGATGGAAGAAGCGGCTCGCCGCAGCCTCGTCCGGCGAATGCATGACGGCCCGGCTTCTTCGCTCAGCAACTTCATCCTCCAGGCCGAAATCTGCCAGCGGATGTTTGACATCAGCCCGGAGCGGGCGCGGAGCGAGTTGAATGCGCTGAAGGGCTCGGCGGCGGCCACTTTCGAGACGGTTAAGGATTTCATTTTCGACCTGCGCCCGATGATGCTGGACGACCTGGGGGTCGTGCCCACGTTGCGCCGCTACGTGGAGACACAGGATAAGGGGGCCGAACAGATTTCGATCACGGTTACCGGTACGGAACGCCGCCTGGAGGAACACGTGGAGATTACGGTCTTCCGGGCCGTGCAGGAGCTGCTCAACAACGCGCGCCGCCACGCTCAGGCCACGCAGATCCGTGTATTCCTCGATTTGAGCCCGGACGGGCTGATGGCAGTCGTGGAAGATAATGGGCACGGCTTTGACGTGGACGAGGTGTTCAGCGCCGGCAGCCGTTCCCTGGGACTGGCGAACATGCGCGAGCGCATCGAAATGCTCGGGGGCGAGCTGAAGATCGAGAGCCCATTGGGCCAGGGGACGCGAGCTGAGTTCAGGATTCCTTTACAACAACAGAATGCAGAGGCACAATTAGCTTAAACAAACGCCCGTTTTTCTCCTGTAATTCTGTTGTGACTGTAATCCTATTGCCGTTTCCTGGTAAACGCATTAGGCTAATGCACAGATGGTAGCTCCCCGTCAGGTAAGTTGCGATCAGGTAGATTGCAGCAGGCCGGGTTCATACTCATTCTGGTGTTCGTTGCCGTTCTTGACTCATATAATCGAACCACACTCGGATTGCAGATGGGCAACGTCTTCAGCCGGGTCACCAGGGGTCTCGGTCGCGGCTAGTCCGTCGCACTGGAAGTTGCCTGCGGGGCCCTATCGCCGATAGGGCTCCTTCTGTTTTCGGGCAGCAGGCGCGGCAGGAGCCGGCCAACCGGCAGGATGTTTTGAACGCAAGCGGGTATACTACAGGCAAGAGAAAGCAGAGCCCGTTGCTGCACAGGTCGAAACGACGGGGGTCGGAGATAACCTATGGTCTCCTCCCGGAGGAGTAATGACGGATAAAATACGCGTCCTGATTGTGGACGATCTGCCCGAAACACGGGAGAACGTCCGCAAGCTGTTACAATTTGAGGCTGACGTCGAGGTGATTGCCCAGGCCGGCAGCGGCGAGCAGGCTGTCGAGCTGGCCATTGAGCACAACCCGGACATCATCTTGATGGACATCAACATGCCGGGGCTGGACGGAATCACGGCGAGCCAGGCGATTGTCCAGAACGTACCAACGGCGCAGATCATTATCATGTCGGTGCAAAGCGAAGCCGACTATCTGCGCCGGTCGATGCTCGCCGGCGCCCGCGACTTTCTGATGAAGCCCTTCTCGGGCGATGAACTGATTTCCGCCATCCGCCGCGTCTATCAGATGCGACCGGCTCACGTTCCGGCTACACCTGCCGCACGGGGGCGCGGAGCGCAGGCAACCGCCATCGTGGAAAAGGGGCAGGTGCAGCAAGGACGGATCATCAGCGTCTACAGCCCAAAGGGGGGCAGTGGCTGCACGACAATTGCCGTCAATCTGGCGGTCGCCCTGGCCGAAGAAGGGATGAACACCATTCTCGTAGACGGCAGTCTGCAGTTTGGCGATGTCGCCGTCATGCTCAATATCCGGCCGTCGACGACGATCGTCGATCTGATGGACCGGATGGAAGATCTCGAGCAGGACCTCGTCAGCAGCGTTACCGTGAGCCACCGTTCGGGCCTGCACGTACTGATGGCGCCGCCTCGTCCGGAGATGGCCGATCTGGTGACGGAAGCCAACGTAAAACGGCTGCTTGAACATCTGCGCGAGCATTACGACTTCGTGATTATCGACACCAGCTCCAGCCTGAATGACGTAGCCCTGGCAATGCTGGATATGTCGGACCGCATCTTTCTCGTGACCCAGCAGAGCCTTCCGGCATTGAAGAACGCCAGCCGTTTCTTCGATCTGGCCGAGACCCTCGATTACAGCCGGGATAAGGTCCTGCTGCTGGTCAATCGCTCCTCCGAGCGTCTGGGGATCTCGGTCAAGGACATCGCCAGCACGCTGAAACGGCCCGTGATCGCCACCCTGCCCATTGACGACGAAGCGGTGAACCGGGCCATCGACGAAGGGAAGCCACTGATTACAGGCCGTCACCGCCGCCGTCCTATATCGACGGCCCTGTATAATCTGGCCGAGGTGACGATGACGCTTTTTGACCAGGAAGGGAGCGCTGTGGGTGGGGCTGCGAGTGCCCCTGGCGTACCATTCTGGAAG
Organism: Chloroflexota bacterium; assembly: GCA_012515125.1. GTDB lineage: Bacteria > Chloroflexota > Anaerolineae > Promineifilales > Promineifilaceae > JAAYYY01. The sequence goes on along the minus strand of JAAYYY010000133.1, from coordinate 16,516 downwards.
CGGCTACTGGGCCGCTCGCCGGAGGCGGCGGGTTGATCAGAGGAGGGTAAGGCGTGTCGCTACTAAAACGAATCGAGCGCAACCAGGAACCAGTTACCGATGACCGCGTCTCCAAGCTGCAGGAGCTGCGTGTTAAGCGCACTTCTCCTGTAGCGGGATCGCGTGACGCGTTCATCGACCTCAAGAATCGCATCCAGCAGAAGCTGATCGCAGAACTCGACCCCAGCATCGATATCCGGCAGTCGGCCGAGGTCCGGGCGACTATCCAGGAGATGTATGAGACGATGCTCGCGGAAGAGCAGATCGTGCTCAGCCGCAACGAGAAGCGGGTTCTCTTTGAGCAAATCGTCGCCGAGATTCTGGGCTACGGGCCGTTGGAGAGATATCTGAATGTAGACGGCGTGACCGAAATCATGGTCAATGGCCCGAAACAGGTCTACATTGAGCAGAACGGCAAAATAACCCGGGTCAACACGACCTTTGAGAACGACGAGCACGTCATGCGCATTATCGAGCGCATTGTGGCTCCTCTGGGCCGGCGCATCGACGAAGGCTCGCCGATGGTCGATGCCCGCCTGCCGGACGGCTCGCGTGTTAACGCCGTCATCCCGCCTATCGCCATCACCGGTCCCACCCTGACGATCCGCCTCTTCTCCAAGATCCCGCTGACGATAGAGAACCTGATTGAGTTTGGTTCTATCACCCGGGAGGCGGTCGAATTTCTGCGCGCCTGCATCGTCGCCCGGTTGAATGTGGTCGTCTCCGGCGGTACCGGTTCTGGTAAGACCACGCTGCTCAACATTTTGTCCAACTTTATCCCCGAGGACGAGCGCATTGTCACCATCGAGAACGCGGCTGAGCTTCAGCTCCGCCAGGAACACGTGGTGACGCTCGAATCGCGCCCGCCCAACGTCGAGGGGCGAGGCGCTGTCACGATCCGCGACCTGGTGATCAATAGCCTGCGTATGCGGCCCGACCGTATCGTCGTCGGCGAGGTGCGCGGGGGCGAGGCGCTGGACATGTTACAGGCCATGAATACCGGTCACGACGGCAGCCTGACGACGGCCCACGCCAACAGCCCGCGGGATATGCTTGCCCGTCTGGAGACGATGGTCCTGATGGCAGGCATGGACCTGCCACACCGGGCGATCCGCGAGCAGATGGCTGCGGCCATCGACGTCGTCGTTCACACCGAACGCCTGCGCGACGGTAGCCGCAAGGTGGTTTCCATTAGCGAAATCCAGGGCATGGAAGGCGACGTCATCACGATGTCAGAGATCTTCCGCTTCGAACAGACGAGCATCGAAGACGGCAAAGTCATCGGGCGTCTGCGCCCGACCGGCCTGCGGCCGAAGTTCATGAGCAAGATTCAGGAAGCGGGCATCATGTTGCCACCCTCAATCTTCGGCATCGGGACGCGGGGCCGGTAAAGGAGAACGGGTATGAGCCCACTTGTGATTGCCGGCGTTGCTTTAGGGCTGGTTATGGTCGTCGGAGCGAGCGCAGCCCTGCTCCTGGGCAGCGGCAGCCGCCAGGTCAGCCAGCGCATGGAGCAGTTTGTAGGCACCTACGAGCCTGTAGCCGAGCCTGAGCAGCCCGAGAGTAACATTCGCCGTCGTGCGGGCTTTTCCGACCGCTTTGACGAGCAGCTGGTCAGGCGCGACGCCTTCGACCGCATCCGCCGGCGGATCGCCCGGTCGGATATCAAGCTGCGCGTCAGCGAGTATATCCTGCTGCAGATCCTGGCGGCACTCGGTCTGGCTGTTGTCGGCTACTTCGTCCTGGACAACATCATTTACGCTATCCTCGGAGCTGTTTTCGGCCTGCAGTTGCCGCGCATCTATGTGAACTTTATGGCCAACCGCCGGTTGCATGCCTTTGAAAACCAGCTCTCCGACACCCTCAACCTGTGGGTGAACGCCCTGCGCTCTGGTTATAGCGTACTGCAGGGTATGGAGGCGATTGCGACCGAGCTACCGCCGCCGATTTCGCGCGAGTTCGAGCGCGTTGTCCAGGAAGTGCGGCTCGGCCTGAGTCTGGAACAGGCCCTGGCCAACCTTGTGCGCCGGATGCCCAGCGAAGACCTCGATCTGATCGTTACGGCCATCAATATCCAGCGTGAGGTCGGCGGTAATCTGGCCGAAATTCTGGACATCATCAGCCATACAATCCGCGAACGCGTGCGCATCAAAGGCGAAATACGGACGCTGACCAGCCAGGGCCGGCTGACCGGGTGGGTGATTGGCCTGCTGCCCCTGATACTGGCCTTTCTGGTCTATAGCATCAACCCCACGTATGGAGGGCAGCTCATCGTCAAGGAAGCGCCGTTCATCGTGCCTGATGTCCTGCCCTGTGGCTGGCTCGTCATCTTCGCCGGCCTGCTCATGATGGGTTTCGGTATTCTGGCTGTGCGCAAGATCGTGGACATCGAGGTCTGATGGTTCTGCGAGCGAGGAAGTAACTATGTTTGCTTTTGGCGGAACTACGGTGTTCGTGATTGCCTTAGTTGCCGTGATCCTAGTGCTCTTCAGCCTGCTGCTACTCAGGCGAGCCGAGGATGACCCGCTGGGCAAGCGTATCGAGGAGTACGCTGCGCGCGAGGAAGCGGTCTCGATAGAAGAGATCGAGCTGTCGCTGCCGATCACCGACCGTGTCTTTGTCCCCCTTCTGCGGGGAATCGGCAATTTCGTAACGCGACTTGCACCGCAATCAACCCTGGAGCGAACGGCGCACGAGCTGGAGCTGGCCGGAAGCCCGCGGAACCTGTCGCCTGCCCTTTTCTGGGCGTCACGCGGCTTGCTAGCCGTCTTTATGGGCGGGCTCTTCCTGTTAATGATGATTCGCTTCAATGTGGATCCCAGCAAGCGGCTGCTCTATACCCTGCTGTTTGTCGTCGTCGGCTTTTTCCTGCCGCAGCTCTGGCTGCGTTCGCTCATCAGCCGCCGCCAGCAGGAGATTGTGAAGGCGCTGCCCGACGCCCTCGACCTGATGACCATTTGTGTGGACGCCGGGCTTACCTTCGACGGCGCCATGGCCAAGGTGGACGAGAAGTGGGATAACGCCCTGGCCCGTGAGTTTGGACGCGTTATCTACGAGATGCAGCTGGGGAAGGGCCGACGCAACGCCCTGCGCGACATGGTCGATCGCATGGACGTGCCCGACGTAACCAGTTTCGTCGCGTCGATCCTGCAGGCCGACCAGCTTGGTGTGAGTATCGGCAAGGTACTGCGCATCCAATCAGAGCAGATGCGTATTCGCCGGCGCCAGCGGGCTGAGGAAAAGGCCCAGCAGGCGCCGATTAAGATGCTATTCCCGCTAGTCTTCCTCATCTTCCCGTCGATCTTCATCGTGCTGCTCGGGCCGGCAGGCCTGCAGATCGCCCGCAGCGGCGCGCTGGAATCGCTCGGCAGCTAGCATTGTTCGTCCTGGTGGGACGTCTCCCGGCGTCCCACCCCAACAGTCCAATCGAGACTCTGTGCCTGAACAGTGGCGCACCTCCTGGCGGCGTCAGGCCGTTCACCTTCTTGACCGGGCGCTCAGCGCCATCCTTCCCCCCGCCTGTATCTCCTGTCGAAAAGCTGGCGCCCTCTTCTGCGATCAATGCCGGGCGGATCTGGCCTGGGTAAAGCCGCCGGTCTGCGAGCGCTGCGGGCGCCAGCTCGACGATGGCCGGTGCCGCGCCTGCCGCGATCAGCACCCGGGCCTGCAGATCAGGGCCGCCGTCTGGTTCTGCGGGCCGATCATGCCGGCCATCCACCAGCTGAAGTACAGGGGCATCTCAGCCGCAGCCGCTCCCCTCGCCGGGCTGATGGTCGAGGGCTGGCGGCTATGGGCGGCGCCGGTCGATCTCGTCCTGCCCGTTGCCCTGCATCCATCACGCGTACGCGAGCGCGGCTATAACCAGGCGACCCTTCTTGCGCGCCATCTGGGCCGGGAGCTTGGCTTACCGCTGCGGGAGGACGCGCTCTTTCGCATACGTCATACGAGGCCGCAGGTTGGCCTATCGGGTGTGGAGCGGCGCACTAACGTCAGGAGCGCTTTCCACGCTGCGCCTGAGCTTGTGGCGGGAAAATGTATCCTGCTCGTTGACGATGTCTGTACCACCGGCGCCACACTGGACGCTGCCGCCGGCGCGCTGTTCGCAGCCGGTGCGCGTGGCGTCCATGCCTATTGCCTGGCGCGGGCCGCCGGTGCATAATGAAGTTGCTGCTGGCCGATCCTCACTGGCCGGCAGAATCAGAGAGTAAAGGAGACTGACATGGAGGTCCAGATTCGTAGTCGCAATTTAGAAGTAACCGACCGGTTGCGCGAGTACGTCAACAAGAAAACCAGGCGGCTGGATCGGTATATGCCCAAGATTAGCGAGTTGACGGTGGACCTGGAGGATGAGAATACCCGCAGCACCGTCGGGCGCTACGTGGCACAAATTACGCTGCGGGACGAACGCGGCACCATCCTGCGTGCCGAAGAACGAACGGACGACATGTTCTCCTCGATTGATGCCGTTGTGGATAAAATCAACCGTCAGATCGACCGCTATCGTGGCAAACGGATCAGCAACCGGCGCGACACAGACGAGGCGGCGTTTGAGCCGCTGGCCGAGGAGGTGGCCCTGCTGGTAGACGAGGCGGAAGAGGGCAACATCGTGCGCCGCAAGCGCTTCCCGCTGCATCCCATGTCTACAGAAGAGGCTATTGAACAGATGGAGCTGCTCGGCCATGACTTCTTCGTCTTCTTCAACCACGAGGAAGAGGCAGTGAACGTGGTCTATCGCCGCCACGACGGGAACTACGGTCTCCTGCTGCCAGAGCTGGACTGAACGCCGGCTCTCGTAAGAGCGATACATTGTGAGGGCATCCGCCGGGCGGGTGCCCTCTTGCTTATCAGGAGGCAAAGAGAGTGGTCACAGCCGTGGTGATGGTTGGCGAGGGCAGCACGGAGAGCACGCCACGCGCGTGGGTGCAGCAGGCGCGCCGGGAGGCCGCCCGCGACCTGTTGGAGCAGCTTCTCTGCCTGGAAGAGGTCGGCCGTGTCGTCCTCGTTACGCCTGACGTTGCCGGGTTAGAGCTGCCGGGGGTCGAGGTCGTTCCCAGCGCGCCGGGTTCCGTACACGTGGGCAAAACTCTGGCCCGGCTGGTCCGCGACTTTGGCATCGAGCGGCTGCTGTATGCCGGGGGTGGGTCCGCGCCGCTGCTCTCCGCCGAGATGCTGGCGCGCGTGGTGCGCCGCCTGCGGGAAGCGGAGCGCCTCGTCCTGACCAACAACCGCTTTTCCAGCGACTGGGCAGCGGTAACGCCGGCGACGACGCTGCTCAGGCACGTCGAGCGGCTGCCGCGCGACAACATGCTCGGCTGGGTGCTCTCGACGGAAGGGGGGCTACCGCCCGAAGCGCTGCCCGCCTCCGGCGCTTCCCGGCTGGACATCGACACGCCGATCGACCTGCTGGCGCTGCGTCTGCATCCGGCTACCCATCCCGGCCTGCGCCGCTATCTGGATGGGCTGCCTTTACCGGTGGAGCGGCTGCACGCCGTCGTGGACGTGCTGGCAACGCCCGCGAGCCAGCTCTTCATCGCCGGGCGGGTGGCGCCGGACGCTTGGCGGGCGCTCAACGAGGCCACGCGCTGCTGGCTGCGCGTGCTGGCGGAGGAACGCGGGATGGTTTCCAGCGGGCGGCAGGAGCGCGGCGAGGTCTTTTCGCTGCTGGCGGCGCATCTGGAGATCACCGGCATCGAGCGGTTCTTTGAGACGCTGCCGACCTGGGCCGATGCGGCGCTCCTCGACACGCGCGTCTTACTGGCCCATCACAAATTGTGGCCATCGGACGACGACCGTTTTGCCTCTGACCTGGGCTGGGCAGAGCAGGTCGGCGATCCCTGGCTGCGGCGGCTGACCGGCGCTGCCGTTGAAGCCGGCGTGCCCGTCCTGCTGGGCGGCCACGGGCTGATGGCCGGCGCCCTCTTTGCCCTCGCCGAGCTGGTGCCGCCGCCAGAGAGTTAAGCCCGGACGGCGCGCCGCCTCCGCCGCCAGAGCAGCAGGCCGGCCAGGAGAAAAACGCCTATCAGGGCCAGGGGCAGGACAACCAGCCAGACAGAGGGTAGTGCGTCGCCGGACGCACCGGGCAGCGGCGCCTCCCCCGCGCCAAACGCGGTGAGATCTTCGCCGGCATCGCTCAGGAGCGCCGTGCGGCTGCAGAGGTTGGTCTGCAGCCCGCCTTCGCCCGCGTAGGCGTAGACCAGGTAATCCTGGCCTGTGCTGAACTCGAAGCCGCAGCTCGCCGAGTCGCGCGCCGTCGTGATGACCGTCTCAGTGGTCACTTCTCCCTTCCAAACGTCGCTCACGGCGAAGGTGACGTGTATGGGGTCCGCGCTGCTGCGCAGCGGGGATAGTGAAAAATCGTCCACGGCGGTGACCGTGCCGGCAAAGACGGCCACAGCCTGCTCGCGCGCTGCCAGCGGCGGCGGTGGCGGAAGGCAGCTACAGGCGACTGCCGGACGCGGAGCGCCAAGCAGCGCCAAGAGCATCAGGAACAGCGTCACACCAGTCAGGGCAGGGTACAGGCGTTTCATCGTCACCTCCGGGGATCAGACGTCGCCGGGGCCTTTTTGTTCCATCGAGGCTGGCAGCGGGCGGAGCTAGTCAAACAGGTCGCCGGGCTCCTCGGTCTCCGCGGCGGGTTGGCGCGGCAGGACCGGCTGCAGGGCGCGCCACAACGCGCCTTCCTGGCGCTGCCCCCGGCGATCCAGCTCGCTGCTGGCCAGGATGACGCCCTGGCTGCAGCGCGCCGTCAGGCCACGGATCAGGCGGCTGAGCAGCCGGTTGCGCATGGCGTAATCCTCGTCCATGGTCCACGGCTTGCCGGCCGGCCAGCTCTGCGCGAGGACAAAGGCGTTGCTCAGTGGCTGGCGCGGGATGTCCCACCAGCCGCTTCCGGACGCCTCCAGCCAGACCTGCACGGGCACGCTCTCCCCGGCAATCAGGTAGGCGTACATGGTCGCCACCGTGACGCCGGACGGGTCTGGCGGCTCGCCCAGCTCAGGCGGATCGGCGGTAACCAGTCCCTCGTTGATTGCCTGGAGAAAGGCCCGGCCCACAGCTTCACCATCGTTCAGGCCCATCTGGGCGGCATCCTGGCGCAGCCGGGTCGCCGTGCGTACCAGCCATTCAGAGACGGCGGCGCCGGCCCTGTCGGGGCTTTGCTGGAACGGCGGCTGGGCCAGCAGGTCGTTGAACAGCCGCTGCAAGAAGATGTCGAGAGGCGTATTGCGCTGCTCCTCCAGCCAGAGGCGCAGCGTTTCGACCATGGCGACCCGTTCGGCGCCCACCCGGCCGGAAAGCTCCTCGCCTACGGCATCGGCCGGTTGCAGCGCGCCCGTCGTGGCGTCATAGAGATGCTCGGCGAGCAGAGCGGCGCGCGCCGGGTCCAGCCCCTCGATACTCAGGGAGAGCGCTTCGGCCACGTCGTAGGGCGAGGGCGCGACATCCGATTCAGGATGGGCCAGGGCAAGCCAGGTGAGCCAGGCGCGGATGCGCGGCTCGTCGCGCGGGCGGGAGCGCCGTCGGAGCAGGCGATAAGGGATCTGGGCCTCGCGCAGCGCCTGCTCGAGCATATAGCGCATCGCACCGTCGAGATAGGGCGCAATGATGGCTATCTCCTCGGGGGCGATGCCCTGCTCGTCGATGAGCTGCCGCAGCACAGGCACCAGCCGGTTCACCATGTCGCGCCGGTAGCGACCGGATACGGCCGCCAGTATGGCTTCCCCGGCACGGCCGGCCGGCCGTCGCTCGCCGCCCACCAGGTAATTCTCGACCAGGTTGGAAAGATGGCGCAGCGGCTCGGTCGTCGTGAACGACTCGTCGAAGGCCAGCGTCGCTTCGCTCAGATCGCGAAACTGGCTGGCGCGCGCGGGATCGGCGGAGAGGAAACGCTTGTAGCCGCCGCCGGCATCGTAGGCGATGACGGTGGTGCGGGTGACGTTCATCAGCGTGGCGACGAAATGCTGTCCGGCCAGCGTCTGCTCTTCGACGTTGTCCACGAGCAGGTGCCGGAAGCGCTCGCTGAAATAACGGTGGAACTCGGGATGGTTGACGAGCTGCGTGTCAAAGACGCGCACCGTCAGCGACAGGTCCAGCAGGCTGTTGGCGAGGCAATAGCGGCGGAACTGCTCGGCTGCCCGGCCGGCCTCGCGCAGGTGGCGCAGGTGCTCCGCATCGCCGGCCCAGCTCTGGCGTTGCCGCTCCGCCGCTTCCTCCAGCGTAAGCTGGTTCAGGGCGGCGTGGTTGAGCGTGTCCAGCACCTGACTGACGATCTGCTGGGGGCGAACCCGCAGGTCGGCAAAGGCGCCGGCCTCCAGCATCGGCGTGATGAGGCGCCAGAGCAGAAGCTGGGCCAGGTCGTAACGCAGAAAGACCGGCGGCTGGTGCGGGCGCTCGAAGCCGGCCGGGCGGGCAACGAGAGGCCAGAAGAGCCTGACCATGTCGAGCGCGAGATGGGGATAGGTGGTGACCGTCAGATCGGCGTAAGGGCCGGCGTGCTGCTCGTGCAGGAACTGAATAACGCGGTCGTCGTCCTCCTCCTCCGCTACGAGGTAGAGAATCGTGTAGGCTTGCTCTCCTTCGCGGAGGAGCCGGAGCAGGCGGTAGTGCAGGGCGGTCGTCTTGCCGGCGCCGGCTGGCCCGAGGACAAAACGGGTGCCGGTCGCCGAAACAACTTCCTGCTGTAAGTTGGTCAACTGGTCCAAATGGCATCACCCCCAGGGTAGGCTGCCGGCGCCGGGTCAGGGATGCCGGAAGCGCAGATGTACTTTGCCGAGGAAGATCTCGTCGCCATCGACGAGCTGAGTGCCATAATCGGGCACGCGCTGGTCGTTGACCCAGGTGCCGCTGGTGCTCTCCTCGTCATAAAGCCGGTATATTTGCCCGTCCCAGGTGATCGTCGCGTGCAGCCGCGATACAGTCAGGTCCTGGGTCAGAGCGATGTCGGACAGATTCGGCGAGCGGCCGAGCCGCGTTTCTTCCTGGTTGATGGCAATCGGCGAAGCGATCGGCGTCTCGGAAGCGATCACCTCAAGATAGGCCACGCGGCCCGGGGCGGCTGCGGGCCGGTAGGCTGGGGCCTCTTCCCGGTAATAGCCGCCGGCCGGCGCTGCGGCGGGCGCAGGCGCCTCGTCAACCTGCACGGGCGCGGCCCTTCGCCGATGTAGCCGCGCGGGAAGGCGGAGCTGCCCTCTGCGGTAGGCGTAAAAAGCGGCGAGGCCGACCAGCGCCAGCAGGAGCAGGCCGCCGAGACAGAGGGGCAGCATGCCGGCGAGCGTGCTGCGCGGCTGCAGCTCCTCCGGTATAGCGGCGTCGCCCTGGGCCACCTCCAGATTGATCACCGGGCTGGCGCCGCGCAGATTCTGGTCGTCCAGCACGACAAGCTGGATGCGATTGCTGCCAAAGGCCAGATTGGGGATCTCGACGGTGAACCGCCCGAGATCGGCCGGCGGAATATCGGCGATGGGCTGCCCGTTGACCTGAAGCTGGGCCTGCTGCAGCGTGCGTTCGACCCCGTCAAGCCAGCTCACGTCGGCCGAAAAGCCCAGCGAGACAGGCTCCTCCAGTTCGGGCAGGGTCAGCGAGCGGCTCTCCGGTGGGATGTTCAGGTTGACCACCGGCGTTGCCGCTTCGACGGTGACCGTCGTCTCCGCCTGCACGCTCGGCGTGTCTTCCAGGCTGAGGATGACGGTGTGGGTGCCGGGCTGGGGCGAGGGCACGCTGTACTGCACCACGTATTGCCGGCCGAGCGCGACGAGCCGCGAAAAGATGGCGTCTGTGCTCTCCGGCTGGTCCAGACGCGCCGCCACGCCGCCCGAGTCGGCGGCGACTTCGGCCAGGTAATTGCGCCCGACCTCCTGGCCCACCGTCAGGTCGGCGTTCTGCAACCAGATGGTATGCACCGGGATAGCCAGCTCGCGGGCGCGGGCGGCAATGTCGCCGGCCTCAAACTGGCTGCTGACTGCGTCGGTCCCGTCGCTGACAATGACCAGCGACGGGACGAGCGCCGGATCCGGCGCCAGGCCGGATATCTGGGTGAGCAGATTCACGGCGCTGTCGTAGAGCGCCGTCGGCCCATCTTCGGTCGCCAGCTCGGTGGCGAAGAAGTTGCGGACGGTATTGTAGAATGGGGTAGGCTCGAGCACCTGAGCGGCCTCGGTTGCGCCTATCCGGTAGACGGCGACGTAGTCGATCCCCTCGCGCATAAAGCTGCTGCTGACATAGCGCAGGATTGCTTCCTGCAGTACCGGTATCTGGGCCGCGACGCCGCTGGTCACGTCCAGAAGGAAGATGGTGAAGGTGCCCGTATCCACGGTACGGACGACCTCCACGTCCTCAATGATCTCGTTGTTATGGGTCACGACCAGGGATTGTGTGCTGAGGTCAAGCGGGGAGCCGTCGGCGGCAACGCCATAGGCCTGCAGGGTGATCGCCGGAACGCTGCTCGCGTCGCTGCCGGTAATGACCAGCCTCCCGCCCGCTGTCTGAGCCTCTACCATGTGAGCGATGACGAACAGGGTCACCGACAGAAGCAGGAGGGCAAGGCATTGAAGTGGGCGGTTGGTGCGGTCGGCCATGACGCTTTTCCTCGATAAGCCGGTGGTCCGGCAGATACAATACCAGGACGCCAGGATTGCGTTTATGTCACCTCCCCGTATAATACCAGACAGTTTATGGAACGTAAACTGACGGGCAGCACGCTTTTCCCCTGTGGCCCGGCAACGCGCCGGCCCGGTGGGGTGGTGCGATGGCTGCTCCTTTTCTTTGTCTTCGGCTCCCGCATGATTGCCGCAGGCGCGCAGGGCATGCCCGAGGCAGCGCCGCCTCGCCTGCAAATCGCCGCGATCGAACGCTCTGATTTCCCGACGGTTGGCCTCAATCTGATCGCCACCAGCCCCAGCAGCGAGCGGCGCGAGATCGTGGAGGGGCTGCGGCTGTGGGAGAACGGCGTGCCGGTGGCCGATTTCACGCTGGAGCCGGTGACTGTCGGCGTCGAGCTATTCCTCCTGCTCGACCTTGAGCCGGCGTGGGCGGATACGGGTGAGGATGGCGTCACGTCGCCACTGCTCCTGGTCAGGGACAGCCTGCTGCGGCTGGCCGGCCGCCATCTGGAGCGCGACCGGGACCGGCTGTGGGTGGGCGCCGGCGACGGCGAGGAGACGGAATGGCTGGTGCAACAGGCACCTGATCCCGGCAGCCTGATCAACGCACTGGACGAGGTGGAAGCGCCGCCTGAGCGGGGAAGCGCGCCGCCGGACCCCCAGGCGCTGCTGGCAATGGCTCTGGACAGCGCCGAGGCGACCCCCGACGAGACAGGTCGCTTCCGGGCGATTGTCCTGTTTACGACCGGCGAGGGACTCAGCGCCACCGTCCTGCAGGGCCTTGCGGAGCGGGCGCGCGCCAGCCAGCTTCCTGTCTTTGTCGTTCTGGTCGGCCCGCCTCCTCTCTCGACGACCCTGGAGAACGCCGCCTGGATCACGCTGCCGACGCGGGGCGGGCAGCTTCACCTGGCTTCGGCGGAGGCGGCTGACGACCTCTATGCGCTGCTTGCGGGCAATGCCGAGCAGACACAGCTTCGCTACCAGACCTTCATCCAGGCCGGGGGCGTCTATCCGGTCCGCGTCGCCCTGGGCGCCGAGGAGGCTACGGCTTCTCTGAACCTGGAGTTCCAGCCGCCACGGCTGGACATCCAGCTTGACGACGGGCTGGAGATCCGCCGTGTAGGCGTCGCGCCCGACAGCGAGCTGGAGACGCTGCAGCCGGCCGTGCAATCTGTTCCGGTAAGCCTGGAATGGCCCGATGGCGCGCCGAGGCGGCTCGCCGGCGCAACGCTGTACGTGGACGGTGCGGCCCAGCCCGCCCCCGTCCTGGGCGACGCGACAACGCTGGAGTTCGAGTGGGATATTTCGGCGTTGGGCGAGGGCAGCTACGCGCTAACGGTCCAGGTGACCGATACGGCGGGCCTCGTGGCGACCAGCGCCCCTTTCACAGTCGCCATCGCCGAGTCGCGCCCGCTGCCGACGGCCACGCCACGCCCGACGCCCGTGCCGCCACCCACGACCGTGACCTCCCGCCCACTGCCGCCGTGGCTGTTGATCTTTGCCGGGCTGGCGACGCTTGTTCTCGCCTTCCTGCTCTTCCGCTGGCTGCAGCCTGGAACGGCGACGACGCAACAAACGGCAGTGCCGCTCGGGCAACCGGCGTCGCTGCTGCTGCCCTCGGGCGAGAGGCAGCCGGTAGCGGGCGAGATGACGATCGGCCGGTCCCCGGCGGCGGATCTGGTCCTCGAAGGGGCCGGGATGGCGCCGCTCCACGCCCGCATCGTGCCCGATGAGCAGGGCGCCTTCTGGCTCTACGACGAAGGAAGCAGCGAGGGGACGTACGTCAACGGGGAGCGATTGGGGCTTGCCGGCCGGCGCCTGGCAGCCGGCGACGAGCTTCGCTTTGGCGATGTTACCGTGCGATTTGGCTGAAAAAAGAAAGCAGAAACGATAAAAGGGACTGACAGCGGGCGCCATCAGTCCCTTTTACCTGGGAAGAGGTTTAAGGTGGCCTGTCGCTAAAAGCGGCCTCTACTGTCCAGTGAAAGGGTCCGCAAACACCGGACGAGTATTCACGCATAAATGTGCCATGAAACCGCGACTTTGACTATGGGGAATAACCCTACTGTAACTGTGTCGCTGCTCGCGATTGGGAGGCAGGATTACGATATGGCATAGGCAGTGGCGCTCTCGTGACGAAGGCGCATCATATAGGCGGCTGCTGCCTCGTGCCGGTTGCTCGCATTCAGCTTCTTCAGAATGCGGTGGACGTGGTTCTTGACCGTTCCATGCTCGATGTAGAGCTGCTCGGCGATTTCCTGATTGCTCAGCCCTTTGCCGAGGAGCCCCAGCACTTCCTGCTCGCGCTGAGTCAGCTCGCTGAAGCGCCGCATCTGGGTCTCTGGCGCTGCCCAGAGCCGCGAGCGCATACTTGTCAGCTCCGCCAGGCGTGACATGAGCTGGGCGGCAATCTGCGGGGAGACGAACGCTTCGTCCTTTTCCGCAGCCCGCACCTTCTCCAGAAGCAATTCGACGGAGTCTTCTTTGAGGATATAGCCGGAGGCGCCAGCTTCGACGTACTGCAGAATCTGGTCGCTCATCTCGCTGATGCCCACGACCAGAACCTTCACGCCGGGCTGGTGGGAGGTGATCTGGCGGACCAGGTGCACCGAATCCGCATCCTCAGCCGTCGTGTTGACGAGTACCACGTCGCAATGGGGAACCTGGTGAAGAGCTTCTTCGGCTGTGGTCACACAGCCAACCACCCGCATGTCGTCTTCGCGCTGCAGGACAACCTTAAGCGTGTGGCAGAACAAACGGAGCTTATCGACAATCAATACGCGCATCATCAGCCAGTTACTCCTTTCCTCCGCGTGGCTTGTCGCTTGCGGTCTCACGCAGCCGTATCTGTTGACTGTTTGCGGCAATGAGAACCAGCACTTGCACGATCCCTAACGTATGAGCAACATGGTGTCATAAGCAGGAGCAAACAGCTATGGGGTGTAACCCTACTCTAGCCGAGGGGAAGACCCTATTTGACTGGATTGCTATTTTCTCGGGGGGAGGTAGTTGGACCGGCTGCCCGGATGGGCCCTGACAAGCTCCCACGCAGGGAACGGCCGGCGCGTCGAACGGTAGATCTGGATGCGGATTCTTAGCTAGCTTCGCCGGTGATCGCCGCGCTAAGGAATTGCTTTCCTTCCTTAGCGGCTTCGACCGCCTTAACCAGCTCCGCTGTGGTCGAACGTTTTAGCAGGTAGCCCGTCGCCCCTTTTTTCAGCGCCTGTTCAACCAGATCGATGTTGGCATACATGGAGAGAATGACCACGCGCGTGTGGTTCTGCAGCGACCGGATCCGTTCGGTAGCCCTGATGCCATCCATTTCGGGCATGGAGATATCCATCACCACGACGTCGGGTTGCAGCTCCTGGACTAGTTGTACCGCCTGTTCGCCGTTTTCTGCTTCGCCCACTACCTGGATGCCGGCTGCGTTATCAAGAAGCGCCCGTACACCCTGGCGAACGAGGTAGTGGTCGTCGGCGACGACGACTGTGATCATAACTCAGCTTACCCCAATGGTACGGCTATTATGCCTGTATCAATCGTAGATCTATATTGATGCAACAAAAGAGTGAGAACCCATGGAGTGCCGCCCGGTAACCCGCCGGTTGGACTGAATGAGCTTCTTCCTGTGCATTTCAGAACAATACTATCTTTACAGGAAGTCCACGAACGGGATATGGGGAACTTCCCTACTCTTTTGGCCGGAGTAGCCTATCTGGCAGGCCGCTACTTATCGAGGAAAATCAAGCCGTGCTTGATCGACGTGCGCATCAGCGTCGGCAGATCATGCACCCCAAGCTTCGACATCAAGCTGGCGCGATGCTTCTCCACCGTCTTCACACTAATGGTCAGAATCTCGGCAATGGCGTTGTTCGTGTGTCCTTCGGCAATAAGCTGTAGAACCTCGCGTTCGCGCGGGGTCAACAGCTCGGCCGGACTCTCTGGTAACGGCCCTTCGCTGGGCATCATCAGCGTGTTGAGCACGGAATCTGAAATGGCCGGGCTGAGATAGACCTGTCCGCGACTGGCAGCGCGGATCGCCAGCGGCAGCTCGTCGGCAATTGAGTTCTTCAGCAAATAGCCCTTCACACCCTGTCGCAATAGCTGGTTGGCGATGAGGGTATCGGAGTGCATGGACAGGATGACAACCTCCACCGGAATGTTCATGCCCAGAATCTGCTCCGCCGCCTGGGTACCGTCCATACGCGGCATGGAAATGTCCATGACCACGACGTGCGGTTTGTTCGCCGCGACGAGTTCAATGGCCTCCTGGCCCGTGGAGGCTTCGCCCACAACCTCAATATCGCCCTCGCTCTCCAGGAGTGCGCGCACCCCTTTGCGAACAAGATGGTGGTCGTCGGCTATTACAACTCGGATCATCGGTCCTCCTCGGCAATTACCCAGCCGGCATTAGCCAGCCAATAGGGTCATTATACCCCGATTTCACGCCGAACGTACAGCCGCGAAAACGGGCCGAAGAAGTGCCAATCCCGCACCGGCGTGTTATCATCAGGAGTGGGAGCCGGAAGAAGGCAGATTGGAGGGTTTGATGGTCATAAAGGCGAACGCAGAGGTATGGACGAAGGACGGGAAGAGGCTGGGTAGGGCGCGTCGCTGGCACTATCGCCCGGAGGAAGAAGTGCATCCTGACGATCTCCTGTTTGCCTCGTACCTCGAAGTAGAGAATTTCGAGCTGGGGGATGTCTTCTTTGTGCCGGATGCTTATCTCACGAGCGCGGATGGCAGTAGTGACCGTGTGGTCGTCGATGCCACCATGTGGGAGGTCGAGCGCCGGACCTGGACGCGCATGCCCGACTTCGTGATAGCCAGGCGTGGGCGGGCGGCCATGCTTCAGGACGGGCCGGCGCCAGAGCCGGCGAGTCGTTGAGGGACCGTGTGTAGGACGGGGGTGCGGGCCGTCATCTTTGACGTGGACGGCCTCATGGTTGACTCGGAACCCCTTTCCCGGCAGGCCTGGGACGAGGTGCTACGCGATTATGATTGCAGCATGGACGACCTCGTCTATCACCGCATCGTGGGGCAGCGCACCAGGGACAGTGCGCGCATCGTGCGCGATGCGTACAGTCTGCCGCTGACCGCCGACGACCTTGCAGCGGCGAAAACCGCGCGCTGGGAAATGATCTGGCGGCGCGGCCTCCCGCCGATGCCCGGGTTGATGGCGCTTCACGAGGAGCTGGCTGCGCGGGGCGTGCCCTGGGCGGTCGCGACGTCCAGCCCGCACCTCTATGCCGAAGCGGTCCTGCAGCAGCTGGGGCTGGCGCCCACGCGCGGCGCTGTGGCTGCCGGCGATGAAGTGCCACACGGCAAACCGGCGCCCGATATCTACCTGCTGGCGGCGGAAAGGCTGGGCATCGCCCCTGAGCAGTGCCTCGCCCTTGAGGATTCCGTGCCGGGGGCACGGGCAGCGCAGGCCGCCGGCATGTGTGTGGTCGTGGTGCCAAATGGCGTCCCACCGGAGCGATTAGAGTTTGCCGACTACGTCTTTCGCTCCCTCAGCGACGTCGCCGAACAGCTCGACACGCTGCTCGGCGCGGCTGCCCCCTGAATGAAAAAGGCCACCCGCTGCGGGTGGCCTCAACAGCTAAAGCTCGTACTTGGCCCGGTAGGCCGCGATCTGTTCGCGGATCAGGCTGCGGCTCTTCGCGGCCGTGCGTACCGGATCGGCCAGCTCCTGGACAAAACGCTCTCGCGTCTGCCGCGCCTGCTGGGCGATCAGGCTTGCGGGTTCCAACGCCTGCTCTCTGAGCGGCTTCACCAGCCGGGCGCGCAGCCGCACGTCGCCGCCTTCATCCTGCAGCCAGACGTCCATCGGCGAGGCAATGTTGCTGCGCAGGCCATGAATCGTCTGGGGCGTCTCG
>JAAYYY010000132.1 GCA_012515125.1 Chloroflexota bacterium | reverse complement strand
GCCTCCTGCAGGTCCAGGTCGATGTCTCCCGGCAAGGTGCTGATCCCGATGTAGGGGTAGGTATAGCTGCCACCGGCAATCAGCGCCGGCACCACACGCGCGACGGCCTTCACCGGGATGGCAAAGCCCACGCCACTATTGAAGCCCGTGTCACTGCGAATGGCGCTGTTCACGCCGATGACCTCGCCCTTTAGGTTGAGCAGCGGCCCGCCGCTGTTGCCGGGGTTGATCGGCGCGTCGGTCTGGATGACTTCGGGCAGCGAGAACGCGCCGCCCTGGGTATCCCGCAAGGAACGGATACGGCGCCCCAGCCCGCTGATGATACCCATCGAGAGCGAGCCCTGCTCCCCGAACGGGTTGCCGATGGCGAGGACAACCTGCCCCACACGGAGGGCGGCGGAGTCCCCAAGCGTCACCGGCGGCGCCCCATCCGGCAGCCCATCGACGCGAATCACGGCGAGATCGCTGTCGGGGTCCGCGCCGACAAGCTCTGCCCGGCGGCGGCTGCCGTCGCTGAAGACTACCTCGTAAGCGTCGCCATTCTCGACGACGTGGTTGTTGGTGATTATGTGGCCCTGTTCGTCATAGACGAAGCCGCTGCCGCTGTTCAGCTCAATCCCGGCTGATTCGACGACGATGAAGACGACAGAGGGATTGACGCGCTCGTAGACCCCGATCAAAGCCGACTCCAGCTCGCCGAGAGCCAGCGGCGCGCTGCCTGACAGCCCGGCCTCCACGGTGGAGACGGCCCGGCCGATCAGCTCGTTACCGCCCTCGCCTGCCTGACAGGCGACGGAAAGCAGCAGTATGAGGATGAGAGACAGGATTGGAGCCAGACGCAAGCTCCCCCATGGTCTGGAATAAGGCTTCTTTGGTCCGCCTTCCCGTGGCTGCCGCGCGCGACGCTCAGGAAGAATTGCTTGTGAATGAACGTGCCGTCCTGGATGGCAATCGCATCCTAGATGGCAAAAGGCCCGCCTGATATTCTCTTCGTTGACATGACTGACACTCCCAAGAATACGTGCATCGCTTTTTAACGTCATCTATCCTGCGGGATATCCTGCTGCCGGGATGGGGAAGCACGGGCTACTTCCGGTAACCGGCTGCCTCTTTTCTTCATTGTAAGCCCCGCCGCGCACGGGGTCAAGCAGTGTCAGCCCGCCGTTATCAACGTTTCCTCGGCCGGATGGGCCGAGGGGCCGGGCTGGGCGAGGATGCGCGCCAGGGGGCGGAGCGCCATCCACCACTGGTCGAGCGGCCGGCGATCCTTGCGGTTAAGCAGGCGAGGCACATCTTCGAAGGGTGTGAACTCGTAGGTGCGCCCCAGCAGGCCGACAACTGAGCTTTGGGCTTCTTCCTCGCCGGCTGCCAGGCGCGTGAAATAATCGATGCAATCGGCGGCGAGCCGGCTGGCGAAGTTGCGGTCGAATGGGGTCGGGGAGCCGCCCTGCTGGATGTGGCCCAGGATCGCCTGACGCACCTCGAACAGGTCGCCCCCTTCTTCCTCGAAGAGGGCCGTCATAAAGCGTGTGTCATAGGTGGGGTTGACCATCTCGTTGCGGATCATCAGCCCCAGCCGCTTGCCGTGGCTGAACCCGGTGATGAGATTGTTGACGTCCTGCACGAGGTCCTGCAACGTAACGCCTTCTTCGTGCAGATAGACGCGCTCGGCGCCCGTCGCCAGCGCGCTCATCAGCGCCAGGTAGCCACACTTGCCGCCCATCACCTCGACGACGAAGACGCGGCGCGCGGCTACCGCCGATTGCTTGATCTTGTCCACGGCGCTGACGATGTTATTCAGCGCCGTGTCTGCGCCCACGCTTAAGTCCGAACCGGGCAGGTCGTTGTCGATGGTCGCCGGCAGGCACAGGATAGGCAGATTGAAGATGGGGAACTGGTTGCGCCGCTCATACAGCTCCAGCGCGCCCTGGTAGCCGGACCAGCCGCCGATAAGCAGGATCGCCTGAATGTTGTTCAGCTCCAGCGTCCGGGCCACGGCATAAAAATCGCTCTGCGTGGGGATGCGCCGGTTGGTGCCCAGCTCGGCGCCGCCACGGTTGGCCCAGCCGTTCACCGCCATCCAGTCCAGCTCGAACAGGTCGTTCTCGATCAGCCCGGTGAAGCCGTTGCGCACGCCAATCATCGTGTGGCCCGCATCCAGTCCGAGCCGGACGGCAGCCCGCACGGCTGTGTTCATTCCGGGGGCCGGCGCGCCGGCGTTCATGACGGCGATGCGCAGGCCGGGCGGCTCGGACGCCCGCTTGTGCGGCTCGGCGCGCACCAGGGTGCGCAGCGTCTGGAAGGAATCGACGAAGCTGCGCCCGCGCAGCGCCGCCGCCTGCTCGAAGTCCTGGGCCCGCAGCGCTATTTTCACGGCCTCGTTGCGGTTCAGGCATTCCTCCAATGGCGTCCTGGTGATCCGGTTGCCAATCATGCCGATGACGGGTACGGGATCTTCCTGTTTCATTGCCAGAATGGCGTGCACTGCTTCCATGCCCATGAGGGTTGCCAGGTTGCGGTCGAAGGCGCTGGGCGCGCCGCCGCGCTGTACGTGGCCAAGGATGGTCAGCCGCGTGTCCCAGCCCAGATTTTTCTCCAGGACTTCCGTGACGTACTGGCTGCTGATCGGGTTGCCGTCCCTATCGCGTGCGCCTTCGGCGACGACGACGATGCTGTCGCGCCGGCCATGCTCGCGCCCGCGCCGCAGCGACTCGCACATCGCCGCTTCCCAGTCCTCCGTCTGCGGCGGCAGCTCGGGGATAAGCACCCAGTCGGCGCCCGTCGCCAGCGCGCCCATCAGGGCCAGGTAGCCGCAGTCACGCCCCATGACCTCCACGACGAAGCTACGCTGGTGGCTTGCTGCGGTGCTGGAGATGGCGTCAATGGCCTCGGTAATACGGTGCAGCGCCGTATCTGTGCCGATGGTCACGTCGGTGCCAAACATATCGTTGTCGATGGAGCCGACGAGGCCGACGATTGCCAGATGGCGGAACTGGCTGGCCGTCTCTCCGTCGATCCGGCCTGCCGCCGCCAGCTCGTCTACCAGCGAGGGCCACTCCCAGCGAAAGAGATTCGCCCCGGTCAGGCTGCCGTCGCCGCCGATAACGACGAGCCCCTCGATACGGTTGAGCAGCAGGTTGTAGGCTGCCTCCCGCCGACCGTCCCGCGTCATGAAGTCGGTGCTGCGCGCCGTGCCGATCAGGGTGCCTCCCTGCTGCAGGATACCACCCACGTCGAACCAGCTCATCGGGCGGATATACGCCCCGCCGTCTATAAGGCCCTGGTAGCCTTCGTAGACGGCGAAGACTTCGACGCCCTGGTCGAGCCCGCCCCGCACGACAGCGCGGACGGCGGCGTTCATGCCCTGCGCATCACCGCCGCTGGTTAAGACTGCAATCCGTTTCATGGTTAGTCCCTGCTATGACCTTATGCTGGCGACGCGCCGCACGGGACCCTACTTTATTCTTTTTGTGCCCGCAGGCAACTGCAGATGAGGTGCGGCTCACCCTTTTCGACGCTGCTCAGTCGAGACGGTATAAT
>JAAYYY010000131.1 GCA_012515125.1 Chloroflexota bacterium | reverse complement strand
GAGGCCCGCGACGTCGGGCTGGAAACGCGCCAGTGGTTCTGGCTGGTCGTCATTACGGTCCTGGTCGCCGGCGCCTGCATCTGGATCATCAGCTGGGGTGATGACGACGACGAAGAAGACGTCGAGGGCTAATGGAATTAACTGTCGTCGCTGCGCTCCGCCAGGAGCTTGATGGCCTTTTCCTGCCCCTGGAGACTGCTTACAACGAGCCCGAGAACGCATATGTCCGCTTTCGCGGGCAGTTTGTTTGTGCGCCTGTCGATTGTTACGACGAGCTGCGCCGCCGTTTCGAGCGCCACGGCTATACGCCGCTGCTCCGCGAAGAAGGCCGGGAGACCGTTCTCATTGCTATGCCTGCCGTCTTCGCGCCGCGGGCCTCCGGCTGGGTCATGAGCCTGATCCTGTTCGTCCTCACGGTCTTTTCCACCCTGTTTGTCGGCGCCACCTACCACGACGATTTTACCGGGCAGAACCTGCTGCGCGAGATCTGGCTGGGTTGGCCATTTACGCTTAGCCTGCTGGCGATTCTGGGCACACATGAGATGGGCCACTACGTCGCGGCTCGCTACCATGGCGCTGCCGTCACCCTGCCCTATTTCATCCCCTTTCCCTTCTCGCTAATCGGCACGATGGGGGCCGTCATCCGGCTCAATGCGCCGCTCAAGAACCGTCGCGCGCTGCTCGACATGGGCGCCGCCGGCCCCCTGGCGGGCATGGCGGTGGCGATTCCCGTGCTTCTCTACGGGCTGGCGACCTCGGAGGTGGGGCCGGCGCCCGTGGGGGCTGTTTATGTTCAGGAAGGGAACTCGATTCTCTATGCGCTTTTTAAGCTGTTAATCTTTGGCCGCTGGCTGCCGGCTGACGGCCTGGACGTGCAGCTCAATATGGTCGCCTGGGCCGGCTGGGTGGGGCTGCTGGTCACCGCGCTCAATCTGATCCCCCTGGGCCAGCTTGACGGCGGGCACGTCCTCTACACACTGCTGGGGCGGCGTGCGGCTCTCGTCTTCTGGCCCATCGTACTGGGCCTTCTGGCGCTGGCACTCATGTACAACGTCAGCCTGTGGGCGGTGTGGGCCATCCTGCTCTTTTTTCTCGGCCGGCAGTACGCCGTTCCGCTGGACGACGTTACCCGGCTCGACCGCCCTCGGCTCCTGATCGCCGTTTTCACTCTCATCCTCTTTTTTCTCATTTTCATGCCCAACCCCCTGCAGCTGGTCCAGTAGCGGGGCAGTGGGGGGCAGCAGCAACGCGATCGTTGTCGTTGCATTCGCGGCGCTCATGTATAATCGCCGCGATTCAATCCAGTCCTTGGGCAGGTCAATGAGCGTTACAGACGAGATCAAGAACCGTCTTGACATTGTGGAGATAATCGGCGAGACGGTGCAGCTTCGCCGTTCTGGCAAGTCGTATACCGGCTTCTGCCCGTTCCACCAGAATACACGCACGCCGGCCTTTGTCGTCTTCCCCGACTCACAAACCTGGCGCTGTTTTGGCGCCTGCGCCGAAGGTGGAGACCTATTCTCTTTCGTGATGAAGAAGGAGGGTTGGGACTTCAAGGAAGCGCTGCGCGTTTTGGCCCAGCGCGCCGGCGTGGAGCTGGAAGAGAGCATGCGCGGCGACCGGCAGCCAGAGGCCGACAAACGGCAGGTGGACCTGCTGGCCCTGGCAGCCGACTATTTCCACCAGCTTCTGCTTTATGCTCCCCAGGCCGAGGGCGCGCGCCGCTACCTGTCCGGACGCGACCTGGAAGAAGAGACGATCGCCGCCTTCAAGATCGGTTTCAGCCTCGACTCGTGGGATGCCTGCCGCACCCACTTCAATGCCCAGGGTTATAATGACGACGACCTGCTGGCAGCCGGCCTGCTGTCTGAGAATCCTGAGCGGGGCACGCGCTACGACCGCTTTCGCAACCGGCTGATGATCCCCATTCGTGACCCGCAGGGGCGTGTGGTCGGCTTCGGCGCGCGCACATTGGACCCCGACGGGGTGCCCAAGTATCTGAACTCGCCCCAGACCGAGCTATTCGACAAGAGCCGGTTGCTCTTCGGGCTGGACATGGCTCGCCGGCACATACAGAACGCCCGCCAGGCGATCATCGTCGAAGGGTACATGGACGTGATGATGGGGTGGCAGACCGGCTTCCGCAACATCGTCGCCCAGATGGGCACGGCGCTCACCGAGCAGCAGCTCAACGTCCTCAAACGCTATACGCGCCGTTTTGTCATTGCCCTGGATAGCGACGCCGCCGGTATGCAGGCGACCATGCGCAGCCTGGAGGTAGCCCGCGAGACGCTGGACCGGGAGGTGGAGTCTCGCTTTGATGCACGCGGCCTGGTGCGGCACGAAGGGCGGCTGAAGGCCGACATTCGTGTGCTGACCCTGCCGGAAGGGACGGACCCTGATCTGCTCTTGCGGCGGGAACCCACCCTGTGGCCCCAGCTCGTGGAAAAGGCCAGGCCCGTCGTCGCCTACGTGATCGAGATGCTGACCGCAGACGCCGACCTTGACGACGCCAAGGCCAAGGCGGACATCGTTCGGCAGGTCATGCCGCTCATTAGCGACGTGGCCGATCCGGTGGAGCGCGACCACTACCGGCAGATGCTGTCTCGCCTGCTGCGGGTAGACGAGCGGGCGCTGCAGCAGGTGGCGCTGGCTTCGTCGGTTAGCGAAGCCACCCGCCAGCGCCGCCGGGACCGCGCCGGCGTCGAGGCGGAAACGCTGACGCGCTCCAGCCCCGCGCCCAACAGCGTCGCCCTCAGCGGCGGGCGAATCGCCCTGGCTATCCGCGAGGCCGACTTCCTGCGCCAGTGCCTGCGCCATCCGCCGCTCCTGCGCCTGGTAGACCACGAGCTACAGGAACACCACCAGGAGCCTGTCTCCGTGGGCGATTTCGGTAATCCAGAAGATAAGGTGCTCTGGCAACAGCTACACGCTTATTTGCGCGTCCATCCGGTTGCCGCAATGGATGAATTGTGGGATAGTTTTGACGATGTGCTTCGTGCCCGGGCGCAATCTCTTGTTGGAGAAGCATCAGAGCCAAGTGACGAGGAGCTGGAGCAGTTGCCTGAGAAGCTGGCCCGCCTTATCCTAGACCTGCGTCTGGAACGGATCCAACGCCTGTGGGCGGAAGCCCAGCAATTGTGTGATGAGGCCAGGGCCGCTGGAGATGCTGGCTCCCTGGAGCTATATTTGAGCCAGGTTCAGAAGTTGAGCAGGACATTCTATCAGCTCAGTCAGGGCCGGCGGGCCATGTCTGCGGTAAGCCGACGTAAGGCCGAAGAAGCAGGTATCTGAGGGGCAGCCGGCTAATGACGCATAACGCTCATCCAGACGAGATGGACATGGATTTTGAGGACGAAACGTCCGAGTACGAAGAGGACGATTCCGACGCCATTGACGTCGAGGCGCTGTTCCGCGAGGCGCGCCGGCGCAAGGTCATCAGCGAGTCGGATGTCGAAGCGATCCTCGCCTCGGCCGATGAAGAACAGGCGGAACGGCTGTACCAACGCTTGCAACAGCTTGGCATCCGCGTGGTCACTGAAT
>JAAYYY010000130.1 GCA_012515125.1 Chloroflexota bacterium | reverse complement strand
GGATGCTCTTGAAGAAGACGGAGAGGTCGTGCCGGCGGGCGAGGCTTTGCGTGGCGACAACGGCGCCTTCGTTGTCATATTGCAGCAGGGGCAGTCCCGCGGTGACGAGGGTCGTGATGCGGGCCGGGTAGTTGAGGTCGTCCCAGTTGGCCCGGCGCACGTCGCCGCCGTTGCTGCTGGGCAGCCAGTGCAGCCAGCCGGCATCGTACTGCGAAAATTCGCGTAGCCAACCGCCCTGGTCTACCTGTGAGTGCAGGTGTAGATGATCGGGGGCCATGCCCTGTGTCTTCTTGATCCACGCGACCCACTGCTTCTGCGTAAAATCGCCGTAGAAATGCAGGTGAATACCCTGCTCGCCAAGCTCGGCGACCGTGTGCGGGTGCAGGCCAATGGGGCGGCCCGGCACGACTGTATGTACCTCCCCGTCCTGCTTGGAGAGGCGCGGCGAGCGCTCGCCCTCCAGCCACTCCTGCTTCGGCAGATCGCCGTCGAGCAGCAGGTTGGGGGTGCTGCGGCTGAGACCGGGGATGACTGTGTCGTACCAATCCCGCGTTTCGGCGTTACAGAAGATCTGTCCGGCAGCGCCGCGATGGATCGCCACCAGCTCGTTCCAGATGCCATGTTCCAGGCAGATGAACGGCCCCTCCTTGAAGTGCCAGACGAGGGGAATGCCGGTGTTGGCGTCGAGGATCTCTTTGACGAAGGGCACCGCCTGCCAGTTAAGCAGGGCGTAGATGACGTCGGGCTGAATTTCGTGTAGTGCGGCACGCCAGTCGTCGCGCGGCAGGTCTTCGACGTGCCCGAAGGGGACGGGCCCGACGCTGTTATACCAGTACGGGTGGGGCATCCACAGCCCGTAGAGCCTGTGCCCGCGTTCTTCAAGAGCGAGGACGCGCTCCGGGTTGTAGGCCAGCTCGCCGGCGAGGACGATCTTCAGACCATCGGTCGCCAGGGGAGTGTCGGGCCGCTCGCGGAAGCGGCGGTAATGTTCCACCTCGTCGATGAAGTTACCTTCGGTTGTCTGGTAGCGCAGCGGGTAGGGCACGTTGAACCGGGAGCGGTATGTGTTGATCCCGCCAATTGGCTCCTGCAGCAGCTTGTGGTGCTGGCCCGGATGATCCACCCATTCGCACGTTATCGCGCCGGTGGCGACAAAGACGCCGTGCCCGGATAGCCGGTCCCAGTAAAGGCGGCCCAGATCGTCGCTGACCAGCTCCGTGCGGTCCAGCCAGCGCTCCGGCAGGCGGCGGTGCATCACCTGGACCATCTGCAGCCACTTGCCGGGAATCTGGCCCTCGGCCATCCGGTTGTAGCTGTGACGCACGCCGCTAAAGGCCAGCGCGGCGCCGGGATTCGCCTCCAGCGCGCTCAGCAGGCTTTCCAGATGCTCCCGGTAATAGACGTCGTCGGAGGGCAGGTAGGCGATGAACAGGGCCCGCGCCATGTCTAGCGCCGCGTTCAGCGCCGCGCCGCGCCCCTGATTGTTCGCCAGCCGCTCGTAGCAGACGCGCGGGTCGTCCAGGTAGGGGGCCAGCCGCGTGGCCGTGTCGTCAGTCGAGCCGTCGTCCACAATGATCAGCTCCCACTCGCTCAGGGACTGGTCGCAGAGGCTGTCGAGCGCCCGCTGGACGAAGGCAGCCTGGTTGTAGGTGGGCATGAGTACGGATACGCGAGATTGGTTCATGCTGCTCCTGTAGTGAGATAGGCCGGCATCCGGTCTACTTTGTTTAGCGCGCCCAGCAGCCAGCCCGCGACGAGAACCAGCTCGCCGGCCATGTCGAGCAGGTAGACGGGCGGGATGCGGCCCTGGGCGACATAGAGCGCATCTACCCCGGCGAGCGCGCCAGCGCTGCCCGCACCCAGCAGGGCGATTTCGGGCGTCACCTGGCGGCGCAGCACGGCGAGGCCGAGTACGGTCCCGACAACGGTCACCAGCGCCCCGACTGTCTTCACCAGCCAGAGATCCGCTTTAGGACCGGTGACCTTGAGGAAGGTGCGCATGGAGAGCCAGGGCCAGATGCCGGTCAGGACGTAGACGGCTGCCTGGACGACGCCGGTCGCGCGCCACAGATTCGCTGCCAGTTCTGGTTGCCGGATTCGAGTAGATTGACTCATCGCCTTTCCTTCCGGTTACAGGGGGAGCGCTGCCCGGGCGTAGGGAAACAGGCTCAGGTTCGCGTCTCGCCGGCCGAGCAGCTCGAGAGCGGCGGCGACCACGCGCTCCGGTTCGACTTTCCGCAGGCAGGCGTGATGCCCCTCAGGGCAGATGCTCCGGTAACACCAGCGGCAGGGCACATCGTGGTAGAGCACGCGATTGGGCACCATCCAGGGCGTGTGCTGCGGGTTGATCAGCGCGTAGAGATCGACGACCGGCGTGCCCACGGCGGCAGCGATGTGCGCCGGGCCGGTGTTATTGCTGATGACGACCGGCGCCAGCTGGAAGAGGGCTGCCAGCTCGGCCAGATTCAGTTGGTTGACCAGCGAAAGGGAGGGAGCCTGCATCATTTGCTGGATACCTGCGACAAGCTGCACCTCAGCCTGCGTGCCGGTGAAGACGACGGGGATGCCGTGTTCCCGCACCAGCAGGCGGGCGGCGGCGGCGAAATGTTCCGGCGGGTAGCGGCGCGACGCGGCCGTCGAGCCGGCATGAATGGCGAGCCACGGCCGGGCGGTGTCGATGCCAGCTTCTTGCAGGAAGGCCCAGACTCGCGCAATTGCAGCCGGTGGGACCTGCAACGAGAGGCGCGGATCGGAGGTATGGCTGCCTGCCGTGGCGACGAGGTCGAGCTGGCGCTGCACTTCGTGGCGCACCTGCTCTTCCGGTTCCGTCTCTTTGATCCAGTCGGTCAGGAGCTGGTACGGGTTCTCGCGGCCGTGGGCCAGGCGCAGGGGAATGTCGGCGAGGTAACAGAGCAGGGTCGCCGGCAGCGGATTCTGGCTGTAAACGGTGAAGATGACGGCGGCGTCGAAGTGGGCCATGCGCAGGCGCTCGATCAGGGCGCGATCCGGCCCGCTATCGACGCGGGGAGCCGTCATCTTCACCCACGGCGCGTCGTAGACGATCACGTCGTCTATCTCTGGCACCAGCGCGGCGATCCCGGCTGCCGACGGCGAGGTCAGCAGGGTGATCCGCCGTTCCGGGCCGCTTTCGCGCAGCGCTCTGATTGCCGGCGTCGTCATCAACAGGTCGCCGAGCGCGTCCAGGCGTACGGCGAGAATGTGGCGCGCCTGCTGCCAGGCGTCTGCGGATGCCAGAGCGGAGCCGTTCGTACTCACCGTCCAAGCGCTCCCGGCAGAGAGATCGTCCCGGTGCGGGCGCGGCCGTTGCCGTTGAGCCGCTCGCGCTCGCGGATGCGCTCGATGATCGTCGTGGTGGAGACGTCGTCCATGTAGGGCAGGATGTGTACCTTGCCGCCCAGCTTGTGGACGAGGGGCGCTTCGGGCAGCGTCTCCGGCGTGTAGTCGCCGCCCTTGACGAAGATGTCGGGGCGGACGATACGGATCAGCGCGGCGGGGGTATCCTCGGCAAAGGGTACGACATGGTCAGTGCAGCTCATCG
>JAAYYY010000129.1 GCA_012515125.1 Chloroflexota bacterium | reverse complement strand
CGGCAGACGAGCACGGTCTGAGCGTGCCCGACGATCTCTCGGTGATCGGCTATGACGACATCGAGATGGCCGAATACCTGAACCTGACCACAATCCGCCAGCAGCTCTTTGAGTCCGGCGTGCGCGGTGGCGAGCTGCTCCTGGAGGCCATCGCCTCTCCGCCGGATGAACCGCGCTGCATTCTCTTGCCCACTGAGCTGGTGGTTCGCGCCACGACGGCGCCGCCGCCCGCCTGAGTCGATTCGTTAGCCAGACTTAGCTGACCAGATCCAATACCCGCTGCGGCGGCTGAAGGAGGTGGTGCCCTCCATAGGAACCAACATTCTGAACTATGCTCCGCTGGATTAACCATCGTGCATTAAGTTGGAGGAGAACATGTTGAATCGCAGAGTATCGATCTTGTTGGGCGTGCTCGTCATCCTGGCAATGTTGTTCGCCGCCTGCGGCGGCAACAATGCCACCCCCAATAACACGACAAACGTCGAGGAACCGGCAGACGAGCCTGTCGAGGAACCGGTTGAAGAGCCCGTCGAAGAACCGACTGAAGAGATGGCGGAAGAGCCAGTCGAGGAACCAACCGAGGAGATGGCCGAAGAACCAACCGAAGAGACTGCTGAAGAGCCGTCGGCCGAGGAAATTACGCTCCGCGTGCTCGCCGGTAACGTCGGGCAGGAGCTGCTGCTGACCCAGCAGGCTGCCGAGCGCTTCATGGAACAGAATCCGGGCATCACTGTCGAGGTTCTGGATACCCCGGACTTCGTACAGGACCGCCTCGGCGTCTACCTGCAGCTCTTTGAAGCGCAGTCGCCCGAAGGTGACGTCTTCCAGATCGACGTGATCTGGCCCGGCGACCTGGCCGAGCACTTCGTCGACCTCAACGAGTACGGCGCCGCCGATGTAGCCGGCGAGCACTTCCCGGCGATCATCGAGAACAACACCGTCGACGGCCGGCTGGTCGGCATCCCCTGGTTCACCGACGCCGGGTTGCTCTACTACCGGACCGACCTGCTGGAAAAGTACGGCTATGACGCGCCGCCCGCCACCTGGGACGAGCTGGAAGAGATGGCCATGGCCATCCAGGAAGGCGAGCGGGCTGAAGGCAACGAAGACTTCTGGGGCTACGTCTGGCAGGGTAATGCCTACGAAGGGCTGACCTGCGACGCTCTGGAATGGATCGCGTCCAACGGCGGCGGCACGATCGTCAGCCCCGACGGCGTGATCACGATCAACAACCCTGCTGCCGTGGAAATCGTTGACCAGGCCGCCGGATGGGTCGGCACGATCTCGCCGCCCGGCGTAACCGGCTACGGCGAAGAAGAGGCGCGCGCCGTCTGGCAGGCGGGCAACGCCGCTTTCATGCGCAACTGGCCCTACGCCTACTCGCTTGGCAATGCCGAAGACAGCGCCATCGCCGGCATGTTCGATGTCGCGCCGCTCCCGGCGGGAGCTTCTGGCAGTGGCGCCGCCACGCTCGGCGGCTGGCAGCTCGCCGTCTCGCGTTACAGCGAACATCCGGAAGAGGCCGCCCGCCTGGCGCTCTTCATGGCCTCGGCCGAAGAACAGAAGATCCGCGCCATTGAAGGCAGCTTCAATCCCACCATCATGAGTCTCTACGAAGACCCCGAGGTGCTGGAAGCGAGCCCCTTCTTTGGCAGCCTGTACGATGTGTTCATCAACGCGGTAGCCCGGCCCTCCACGGTGACGGCTCCGCAGTATAACGACGTATCCACGCTCTTCTTCAACTCCGTCCACTCCGTGCTGACGGGTGACGCCGAAGCGGAGGATGCGTTCGCCGAGCTGGAACTCGACCTCCAGGACCTGCTTGGGTTCGAGACGGGCCAGCCGTAATCGTAAGGAGTTCGGGCAGCGCCGCCCATGGGTGGCGCTGCCCTATCAGGGGGTGGCCTGCGGGCCACCCCCTTACCTGCCTGACTACGGTCTAGGAGGGAGGTCGTATTATGAGTGCTGAAGCCGTGCCATCCCCGGTGGAAGAACGGCGACCCCAAAAGAGAAAGACGAGCGACCTGGCGCGCAGTGAAGAGCGGCTCGCCTATCTGCTCCTGTTCCCTACCCTGCTGGTCATCTTCCTCATTGCCTTTTACCCGCTCGGTTCCGTCTTCTACAACAGCCTGACTGACCGGACCTTCGCCAGCGCGCGGGAACCGCAGTTTATTGGTCTGGCCAACTATGCCAACCTGCTGAGCATCACAATCAAAGAGCTACCACCCGAAATAGACGAAGAAACGGGCGAGATTGTGCGTGATCCCGATACGGGCGAGATTGACTACGTATCGCCGGTATCAGTGCTGCCGCGAGAGCCCAGGCGCTATCGTGAGCTGACGACATTTGGGCTCGGCGGCACCCGCTATGTGATTGGCGCCTCCGACGTCAACTTTGTGCGTGCTATCTGGGATACCGTGGCCTTTACCGTCGTCACCGTGGCGCTGGAGCTGGTTCTGGGCCTGGGCATCGCCCTCGTGGTCAACTCCGAGTTCAAGGGACGCGGCCTGATGCGCGTGGTCATGCTCGTGCCCTGGGCCATCCCCACCGCCGTTAGCTCGCGCATGTGGGAATGGATGTTCCGTGACACCCGCGCCGGCTTCTTTAACATTCTCTTCCAGGACCTGGGGTTGGGAAATGGACAGATTCCGTTCCTAGTCGATCGGGCGTGGCAGCTCCCGGCGATGATCACCATCGACGTCTGGAAGACGACGCCATTCATGGCCCTACTGCTGCTTGCCGGCCTGCAGCTAATATCAGGCGACCTTTACGAAGCGGCCGACGTAGACGGCGCCAGCAGGGTGCGCCAATTCTGGTCGATCACGCTGCCCCTCTTACGCCCGACCATTGCCGTGGCGCTGGTCTTCCGCACGCTGGACGCGATCCGTGTCTTCGACGTCTTCCAGATTGTGCTGCAGCAGAAACGTTATTCGATGGCGACCTACGCCTACTACGAGT
>JAAYYY010000128.1 GCA_012515125.1 Chloroflexota bacterium | reverse complement strand
TCTCACCCGCGCTGTTGAAGGCAACGTCATGGGGGCCGGTCGCCGCGGTGCCGGTGACGACGGCCATGGAGGCCAGGCCGGTGACGACCTGTGTCGCCGTGGGGATGTCCAGGCGGGTGATAGCGCCGGTCTCGCCGTAGCAGACCGGGTCGCCGCCTTCGGGGCTGGGCAGGCAGGCGCCGTCGCCGCCGTAGCCGGCCTCGGCCACGTAGAGCGCGCCGTCCGGTCCGAACTCCAGGCCGCGCGGGTTGCTCAGGTTACTGGCGACCACTTCAATGTTCTGGGCGGCCTGCGCCTGCGCGGCGTGGGCCGACGCCTGGACGAGCGCCGCCACGGCAACCAGGGGCACGACGAGCATCAACAGGAATAACACCATCTTGTGACGTGACATAGACACGGGTCTCCTATCTGTCTTGGTGAGTCAGTCGCTCCTTGCCCGCGCTGCCGCGAAGCCGGCAGAAAGGCCGCACGGCAGCAGTGCCAGACGTGTTTTGTGCCGAAGCATCACCTCCTAATCGGGAGAAGATAGCGGGCGTGGTGTAGACGGCGGGGGATTGCGGCTCAGCTTAATGGAAGGGGCGTGCCCTTTTCTCAACGGGACAGTCTAGCGGTTTACGAGCGGGCTGTCAATCGCTTTACTTGCGACGGCAACCCATTTTCGATTATGATGTGGAGCAGTGTTGCACTTATCCAGGCAACTCAGGAGAGGTTACGGAACTTGAGTGAGCAGAAGCTGTTCCTCTTCGGCGCCCCCCGGCTGGAGCAGGATGGGCAGGCTGTGCCCTTTAACCTGCGCAAGGGGCAGGCGCTGCTCGCCTATCTGGCGGAAACGGGGCGGGCGCACAGCCGCGATTTCCTGGCGGCGCTCTTCTGGCCGGAGAACGACCAGGCCGGCGCGCGCGGGCGGCTGCGCCGGACGCTCTACCGCATCAGCCAGACGCTGGGCGAGGATCTGCTGCTGACGGCGGGCGACACGGTGGGGCTGAACCCGGAAGCGGGCCTGTGGGTCGATTCGGTGGCAGCGCGCCGCCTGCTCGCGCCGCCGGGCCGGGGGCAGCAGCCGCCGCTGGCCGACCTGGAGGCGGGCGTGGCGCTGGCGACCGCCGACTTCATGGCCGGTTTTAGCCTGGAAGATTGCCCGGAGTTTGACGAGTGGCAGTTCTTCCAGCAGACGGAATGGCGGCAGATGCTGGCGCAGGCGCTGGTGCGGCTCGTGGAGGCCTACCAGGCGAACGGCGATTGGGAGCCGGCCATCGCGGCGGCGCGGCGCTGGCTGGCGCTCGACCCGCTGCACGAGCCGGCGCACCGCCACCTGATGTCGCTCTACGCGCTCGCCGGGCAGCAGGCCGCCGCGCTCCGGCAGTACGAGCAGGCTGCCACGCTGCTGGACGAAGAGCTGGGCGTGGAGCCGGAAGAGGAGACGACGGCGCTCTACGAGGCGATCCGCACGCGCCAGCTCGGCCCGGCGGCGGACGGGCCGCAGACAGGGCCGGCGCTGCCCCGCGCGGGTGCGGCAGCGGCGCGCGGGCCGCGCCACAACCTGCCGGCCGAGAGCACGCCCTTTGTGGGGCGCGAAGAAGAGCTGGCTTATCTGGAGCGCTGCCTGGAGACGCCGGAGGCGCGGCTGGTGACGCTGGTCGGGCCGGGCGGCATCGGCAAGACGCGGCTGGCGCTGGCGGCGGCGCGGTGGGCCGTGGAAGAGGGCGGCGGGTTGGAAACCCGCCCTGCGGATAGCGGCACGGGCGGTGGGGGCGGGTTTGAAACCCACCCCACCTTTGGGGATGGCGTCTATTTTGTGCCGCTGGCGGCGCTGGACGAACCGGGGCAGGTAGTGCACGCGATCGCCGGGGCGCTCGCCTTTACGTTCGAGTCGAATCCACGGCGGGGCGGGCAGCCGGAGGAGCAGCTGGCGCATTATCTGGCGCAGAAGAAGATGTTGCTCATTCTGGACAACTTCGAGCAACTGCTCGACGCCGCCGATTACGTGGCCGAGCTGCTGCGGACGGCCCCCGGGCTGAAGGTGATCGTCACCTCGCGGGAGCGGCTCTATCTGCGGGACGAACATCTGCTGGTGGTGGGCGGGCTGGCCCTGCCGCCGGAAGACGACGGCGCGGCCCCGGTGGACGCGGA
>JAAYYY010000013.1 GCA_012515125.1 Chloroflexota bacterium | reverse complement strand
TTGCCGATAACGTCTGAGCCGCCTTCCATCGCGCGGGTGAACTTGTCCTGTGCTACGGTTGCCGCGCCCGCCTCTTTCGCCTGCTCTTTCGCCGCGTCAATGTATTGCTTGGCTATCGTGTCGCCGTAGTACCCGGTAGCCCAGTTGTGCCGCTCCTGCGCCTTCGCTGCGGCGGCTACGGCCTGCTCGAATTCGCGCTCCGCCGCGATAACGCCGGGAAGCTGCGAGAGATAGTTATTGGCGAAGTCAGCGCCCTCGGCAAACAAGGCCATACGCGCCTGCCATGCCTGCCCCAATGAGATCGCGCCCTGCTCCTGTAACGCGGCTATCTTTTCCAGCGTGGCAAACGCGGTCATGATTTCGTCTAGCGCCGCCAGCCCCATGCCCGGCCCCATCGTGTCCGCATTGCCGAATATGCCCTGCCCTAGCAGGTTTGCCAACTTTGTTAGATGCTCCGTCGCGGTCGCGGCATTGCCGGCAACGCCCGCCAGCCCCTCCGCCGCGCCCTGCGCCACACCGCGCGCGAAGGCGTCCTGCGTGTTCTCCCACACGACCTGCAGCGTTCGGATATTCTCTGCTGTCGTCTTGGCGCCCGTGCCAATACCCAGCAGCTCTCGCTTTAGCTCGCCGGCCTCAATCACGGCCTGGTCGAAGGCGTCGCCCATCGCCATGCCACCGTCAGCCAGCTCTTGCGCCCGTTCCTTGACATCCGTTACCGATAGTCCCAATGCGTCGAGGCGCATGACGCTATCGTTGGCAAACGTCATAATGACCTGCTGCATGTCCCAGCCGAGGTCGGCCACCAGCGTCGCCAAACGCACTACGCCGTCTTCGGTATCCTGTAGACCGAGGGAGATAATCTGTGATGCGCCCGCGATCAGATCGGCGTCCGATACCAGCCCGCGCGTAGCGACGCGCAGCTTGCTCAGCATCGCATCGGCCGTTGTGCCTACGGATTCGGCCAACCGGTCGAAGCGCGCCGATTGCTGCTCCAGGGCAGCGCCTTCCAGCAGCGCCTCGTAAGTTTCCTGTGCGATCTTCTTGATGGTAGCGAACGTGGCGACAGAGGTGACTACGCCAGTCGCCCATTTCTGAAACTCAGTTTGCGACTGCTTGGCTTTCTTACCGGCTTTATCAGCCGCATCGCCAACGCCGCCAATTTCCAGGCTGGCTTTTGCCGTCGCCTGACCGCCGGCCCACTCCGCGTCCAGGATGGCCCGCAACCGCTCAGCCGCCATCGCGCATCTCCCGCCTCATCTGCATCACCCAGGTCACAGTCTCCCACTCATGGGGATGCTGTCGCGCCCACGGCACGGTCGCCGTCTGCTTGCCGGCGTCCAGGTAGCTTTTCCAGCACCGATAGACGTAGTTGAGCATCTTCATCCTCTGCGCCAGCTCCGCCGGCTGATCCAGGTATTCCGCCCGGTCCACCGCGCCGTGCTGCAGCGCCGCCTGTACCAGTGGCGGCGGCTCTGGTTCCTTGCCCTCAGCATGCGCCGCCGCCGCCAATATCAGTTTGGGTCAAGCGTCGTGAAGCTGTCGTACAGCTCGCTCACAGCATGGCCCGCCCGGTACGCTTCATTCGGCGCCATCTCGTCCACGTCCACGCCGCCGAACAGGTATTCCGTGCGCGTTACCTTGCCCTCGGTCACCTGCCGCGTCGCCGTCTCCGGCTCCAGGAACCAGCCGGCGGCGATAGCGGCTTTCAGGTAGGCCGCCATCCGCGAGCTCATGCCCCGCAGGACCAGATATTCGCCCGCCAGCTTGGCCAGCTCCAGGTCCAGCTTTGTCACGTCACGCTGCTTCAGGTCGCCCCGTAGCGAGAATGCCGGTTTGTCTTTAGCCATCTCAGGCCGTGGTTGCCGCCGCCAGAGTCACGTCGTTCAGGCGGATCGTCACATCGCCGGTGATGATGCCGTTGGCCGACCAGCTCCGGTTGAATGCCGTCACCAGCGCATCGGTCGCGGTGACTTCCTGGTAGCCCACCTCGTCGCCCGCCGGGTGCGCTTCAAACGCGCCAGTCGTGCCCGGCGTCAGGGCCGCAATCTTGGCCGTGTCGTCGGCCGCCAGCGCCATCGAAACGGTGAACGTCACCGAGCGCGTGCCCGGCGCCGCCTTATCCATCCCACCACACTGGTAGATGACCTCGTTGATAGAATCATTCAGCCCGCCGGATTGCAGACAGTCGTCCTCGTCATAGACCTGCCCGCCGAAGCTGAATGAGGCGTTCTTTCCTGTATCTGCCATTTCACATCTCCTATTCG
>JAAYYY010000127.1 GCA_012515125.1 Chloroflexota bacterium | reverse complement strand
GATTCGCCCCCCGTCTCCCGGCGCGATCTCTTCCACCTGCGGCACAATGAGACCCAGACCGAAGCGCCGGTAGCCGGGGGCAACCATCCCTTCCGCGAGCGGCTGCGCCAGATCTATGCGCTGCAAAAGCTCGGCGCGCCGCCTCCAGAGCAGTCGACGGCGCCGCTGCCGCTTCCGGGCTTTGCCACGTTAGCCGTCGGCGAAGGTTGTACGGCGTGTGGCGCGTGTGCCCGCGTCTGCCCAACGGGCGCGCTTTCTCTGGCTATTGACGACGACGGCTTTTGCCTGACCGTTGCGCCGCATGCCTGCATCGGCTGCGGCATGTGCGCGCACGTCTGCGCGCCCGCGGTCCTCGCCCTGGAGAGCCAGCCGTCTTATAACGACATTTTCGAGGGACCGTCTGTGTGGGAGTTGCAGCAGGGCGCTGTGGCCCGCTGCCAGCGCTGCCGGGCGCCCTATCCGGCGGCGACGGGCAGCGACTTCTGTGCGATCTGCGATTTCCGGCGCAAGAATCCCTTTGGCTCGGTTATTCCGCCAGGCCTACAGCGGCGCACGGCTACCCAGACGCTGCGCGAGGAACTTTCATGATTACGACCCTCACGAGCGACAACCTCGACATAATTCGCAACCCGGCCTTCGCGGCCTACGCGGAGACCTACCGGCGCATCCACGACGACTTTATGGTCCAGCTTGCCGCCACGGGCATCGAGATCGCCGCAGACGACCAGCGCGCCGAGACCGAGGCGGCGCTGGCCCGGCTGCGGGCGCTGGAGGCCACGTTCCGCAACGGCGGGCGCAGCGTCGTCGCCAACGCCATCTCGCCGGCCTGTGTGGCCTGCCAGACCGGCGAGGGCAGCGCCACCTTCTTCGTCTCCCTGCAATGCCACCGCGACTGTTATTACTGCTTCAACCCCAACCAGGTTGAATACGACTTCTACCAGAGCCACCAGCGCAACCCGGCCGAGGAGCTGGCCGAAGGGGCTGCCGCCGGCTACCAGGCCGCCTACCTGGCCCTGACCGGCGGCGAGCCGCTCGTCCATCGTGGCGAGACGCTGGCCTTCTTCGAGGCGGCGCAGCGCCATTTCCCGGCGGCCCACACGCGCCTGTATACGACGGGCGACCACACGAACGAGGCGCTGCTGGCCGATCTGCGGGACGCCGGCCTGCAGGAGATTCGCTTCAGTATCCGCATGCACGATTTGGCGCGGGGGCAGCGCCACACGCTCTCGCGGATTGCCCTGGCGCGGCAGTACATCCCCACGGTGATGGTGGAGATGCCTGTTCTGCCGGGCAGCGCCGAGGTGATGAAGGAGCTGCTGCTGGAGCTGGACGAGCTGGGCATCCACAGCATTAACCTGTTGGAGTTCTGCTATCCGCTGAACAACGCCGAAGCGTTCAATGAACGCGGCTTCCAGATCAAGAAACGGCCCTACCAGACGTTGTACAACTACTGGTATGCCGGAGGCGTGCCTATCGCCGGCAGCGAACTTGTCTGTCTGGAGCTGCTGGCTTTTGGCCTGGAGCGCGGTCTGTCCATTGGCCTGCACTACTGTTCCCTGGAGAATAAGCTGACGGGCCAGAACTACCAGCAGAACGCGGGCCAGTCGCTGCCGCCCACCCACCATTTTTCGAATCAGGATTATCTGCTAAAGTCGGCGAAAGTCTTTGGCGATGACATCCCACGCGTGTTCAACGCCTTCCGCAGCCTGGGCTACCATGATTTCACCCGGAGCCAGAAACCGCGCTATCTGGAGTTTCACGTCAACCAGATACCAAGATTGGCCGAGCTGGGGCTGGACGTGGAAGTCGGCCTCTCGACGAGCACACTGGAAGAGCGCGAAGACGGGACGGTCCTGCGCGAGCTGAAAATCGACCTGACGACGCCGCAGCAGTTTGACCTGCACCGGGACGTCTGACGACCCGGCAACCTGAACAACCAGACTATCTCCGAACCGGCCGGCCTACGGCAACCCTGCTATGGCCTGGCGGTCGGATCTCCCGGCCAAGGAGATGAGGGTGACGCACGGAAACGGCGTCGCCTCCCGAGAGTCCCGGCGCATTGCGCCCGTTGGGGATGAAATTGGAAAGGAGAGAACGTCGTGGAAGCACTCGTGATAGCACCTGCTGTCCCGCTCGTCGCCGACAACTTACAGAAGACCAGCCAACCGATGACGGAAACTATACCCCCAGCAGCGCTGCTGGAACTGCTTCTAGCCGAATCGGCGGCGCGCCACCGCCACCTCTGCCCGCGCCAGGTGCTGGGCGTGCGGCTCGGGCTGGGCGGCCTGCGGGCGCTGGGCCTGCTGGACGACACGTGGCAGCGCTTCGAGAACAAACGGAAAGGGCTGCTGACTATCGTGGAGATTGCCGGTTGCGGCGCCGATGGCATCGCCATCGCCACCGATTGCAGCGTGGGCGCGCGCACCCTATGGCCCGAGGATTATGGCAAGATGGCGGCGACACTGGTGGACGTCAGACGGGAGGTCGCCATCCGCGTGGCTCCGGCCAACAACGTGCGGGATCTGGCCGACCTTTACGCGCCGCACGCGCGCAGCCGCTGGCACGCCTATCTGGAAGCCTATCACTTGATTCCCGACGAGTTGTTGCTGAACATACAGCCTGTGGCGCTGCGCCGTCCGGTCTCGGCGATCCTCAGCCGGCCCGGCTTGCGCGTGGATTGCGACCGCTGTGGCGAGGAAATCACCAACGAGCGCGAGGTGCACTGTGGGGATGAGATTCTCTGCCGGGCCTGCGCCGGGCAGAGTTACTACGACCTGCTCTAGGTCAGGGTAGCGGGGCAGTTAGCCGCAGCTGCCGTTCCCGGTCGGGAACTGTGCCGACTGTGTGGCGTTGATCAGGCGCAGCATGAGCGCCAGCCGGATCTGGACGGCGTCGTCGAAGCGGCGGGGGTCGAGCCCGGTGAGCGAGGTGATCTTGTCCAGCCGGTAGCTCAGGGTGTTGCGGTGGATGGAGAGGCCGGCTGCGGCGAGGGAAAGCGAACAATCCTCGGCAAAGAACTGTTCCAGGGTCTGCAACAGCTCCGGTTCCTCGTTCAGCGGGCTCAGCAGGTGTTCGGCCAGCTCCAGCTTCGTCTCCTCATCGCTGATACCTACAAAGGCGACAACGCCCAGCTCGGCCAGCCAGTGGATGCGCTTATCTTTGTGAAAGTGGCGGCCTAGCGAAAGTGCCGTCTGGGCGTCGGCGTAAGAATCTGCCAGGCCTGTGAGTCCCGGATGGTAGCGGCCCAGACCGATATTGATCTTCTCTCGTGAGCCTACGGGCAGGCGATCCAGCAGCGCGTCGGCCGCGCACCGCAGCGCCGTGAGGTCGGCCCAGGCGCTGTTCTCGCCGGAGCTGTCGTCGGCCCAGGCAGCCAGGTTCTGCCGGTCGCTGGCCTTCAGTACGGCAATCTCGCCGCCACCCAGATAGGCGCAGATGAGGTCATCCGGCAGGTGGAAGAAGCGGATGATGGTGTCGATGATGTACTGAGCGCGGCGTTGCGCCTGTTGTGGCGAGGCCGGCCCGGCCTCCTCTTCGTCCCCTTCGTCGCCGATAATGTAGGCGTGGGCGTCGATCAGGATGACCGTACGCGGGGGGTTGAGGTCCAGCCTCAGCAGCTCGGCATAGTGCAGGATCGTTGCCTCGTCCTGGATGTGTCCGTGCAGCAGATCGTAAATGAATTTGTTCTTGGCCTCGCTGCGCGCGGAAAGTTCCCGGTGCGCGGCCGTTTCGGCCAGAATCATCTCGATCAGCACATGGGCCAGCCGGGGGGAGATGCGCTCGCGGTCGCCCAGCTCGCAGACGGCGATTTCGCCGGCCTGGGCGTCGATCTGGAATGGTACGCGGAAGGCTGCTGGGCAGCCCTTAGCGATCAGGCTGGAAAAGGCGCAGCCTACCCAATCCTCTTCTGTGCTGGCGAGTACCGTCTCCTCATCATCCAGTACGCAGACGCGAGCCCTGAACAGCTCGGCCAGGCGCTGAGTCAGTTTCTCCAGGTGATGGGTTGGGCGTGTTCGCGTCTGGCTGTAAGGTGGGCTGTGTTGCGAACCGACCAGTGGATAAGGCGTCATTGGCTCTTTCCCCTTGTTCCGTTTACACAACGTCGATAGTATGCTGCACCAAGTGCAGTACAGAATACGTATCATAACCATTGCGGGCGGTGAGAACAGAGACTGTTGTACTGCTTCTTCTAGTACTGAAGTACTGAATTTGTAGTGAAGTCCTGCGCGGCGCGGGCACCAAGCAGCTGCAGCGCCTCGGCCACCACCACGGCCGGGCTGAAGTCCAGGCAGTCGAGATTGTAGGGGCAGGTGAAGGCGTAGCACGGGCTGCAGGAGGTCGGGCGGCGTAGCAGGCGGTGCGGCCCGTGACGCGGAGCCCACTGCGATTCCAGCTCGGTGCCCGAATAGAGGATGACCGCCGGCGTCTCCAGGGCGTCGGCCAGGTGCATAGGCAGGCTGTCATTCGCCAGTACGAGGCGGGCACTCGCGACCAGCGCCGCCAGCTCCGCGACGGTGGTGCGCCCGACGAGGTCGATACCGCGCATCTCCAGCGCGGAGAGGATGGGCTTGCTGCGCTCGCGGTCGCCGGGAGCGCCGCTGACGACCACAGGCCAGCCCGTAACGGTAGCCAGCTCGCGCGCGGCTACGGCGAACCGGTCGGGGAAGTAGGTGCGGGCCTGGCAGCTGGCCCAGGGACAGAGCAAAATGAAGGGGATGTCAGGACCCATACCCTCAGCCGCCAGGCGCCGGGCAGCCGAGGCGGCATCTTCGGCCGGAATGCGCACAGAGAGCCGGCGATCGGCCACCAGAAAGCCCACCGCCTCGATCAGCTGCAGGTTGCGTTCTACCTGGTGGCTTTCATCGGGCGGGTTAGGCGGCGCGTGGGTAAGCAGCCCGCCTTCGCGCTCTTTGGAGGCGCCCAGCCGCAGGGGGATGCCGGCGAGACGGGCGACGAACGCCGGAGGGTAGGGACTCTGGCTGAAGCTGGTGAGGATGATCGCGGCATCAAAGCGGCCCTGCTGCAGGCGGGCGATCAGCGCGTGCTCCCGCCCGGGATCGAACGCCAGGTGGCCGAGGTCCTGCCACAAGACGCGCTCGGGGATGACCTGGTCGAGCCAGGGCAGCAACGGGGCCGCCTGCGCGCCGCCGGGGCTGGCAAGGAGGGTCAACCGGCTGTGGGGCAATGCCTGCCGGACTGCGCGCAGCAGCGGCCCGGTCATGACGACGTCTCCGATATTGTCCGGGCGCATGACGAGAATGTTGCGCGCTGCCGCCCAGGCGGGATCAACCTGATGCGGCAGGGCGGGCGCAGAGTCAGACATGCGGTTGCGGAACGCCGTCCGGCAGGGAGAGGCGGTGGTAGCGGTTGTGCGCGACCAGCCGGCGGAAGAGCGTCATTGTGCGCTCGGCGCTACAGTCTACTGTATAGTGAGCCTGGACGCGTTTCCGCGCTGCCTGGCCCATACGTCGGGCCCGCTCCGGGTCGTTCAGCAGCTCCAGCATGCCCCAGCCGACGCCCTCCCAGTCGTCAGCGCTGTAGAGCAATCCGGTGGTGCCGACCTCGACGATCTCCACAACGCCGCCGACGCCCAGGGCTACGGTCGGCCGGCCGGCCGCCATTCCCTCCAGAAGGGCCAGCGGCGTGCCCTCGAGGCGAGAGGTCTGCGCAAGCAGGTCGAAGGCCGGAAAGACAGGCGAGACGTCATCCCACAGGCCGGCCAGATGGATGCGCTCCGCCATCCCTAGCTTAGCGATCATCCCGCGAAGCTCGCCTTCCATAGGGCCGGTTCCGACGAGAACGAAGTGGGCGGAGGGGTGGCGCTGGGCCGCAAAATGCGCAGCACGAACAAAGAGATCGGGCCCCTTTTCCGGAGATAGCCGACCCACAAAGCCGGCCAGGGGCGCGCCGGCCGGGATACCAGCCTCCCGGC
The DNA here is from genome assembly GCA_012515125.1 of Chloroflexota bacterium. Lineage (GTDB taxonomy): Bacteria > Chloroflexota > Anaerolineae > Promineifilales > Promineifilaceae > JAAYYY01. Next base: position 37 of record JAAYYY010000127.1, on the reverse strand, counting down.
GGAAGGCAGTGCCGTCCTTCTTTGGGGTAAAACGGCT
>JAAYYY010000126.1 GCA_012515125.1 Chloroflexota bacterium | reverse complement strand
CCTTCGGCCGGAGTCAGGTCTACCTGGAAAAGATGATCGCCGATGCGCGGCACATTGAGGTCCAGATCCTGGCCGACGCGCACGGTAATTTCATCCACCTCGGCGAGCGTGAATGTTCGCTGCAGCGCCGGCACCAGAAAGTGATCGAGGAGGCCCCCTCGTTCGTCGTGGACGAGGAGCTGCGTGAGACGATGGGCCGTGTCGCAATCTGCACCGCGCAGGCGGTGGGCTATATCAATGCCGGCACAGTCGAATTTCTGGTGGACCGGGACAAGAACTTTTACTTTCTGGAGATGAACACGCGTTTGCAGGTCGAGCATCCGGTGACGGAGCTGGTAACGGGTGTGGACATCGTTCAGGAGCAGTTGCGTATCGCCCGCGGGCGGCGTCTGCGTTACAGCCAGGAAGATATCCGCATGAATGGCTGGGCCATCGAGTGCCGCATCAACGCCGAAGATCCTTACAACGATTATCTCCCCTCCACCGGCAAGATTACGGCTATCAATTTGCCGTCCGGCCCCGGCGTGCGCGTGGACACGGGCGTCTACGAGGGCTATGAGATCACGCCCTATTACGACTCGATGATCAGCAAGCTAATCTGCTATGGCGAGACCCGCGGCGAGGCGGTGCTGCGCATGCGCCGGGCGCTGGAGGAATATCGCATCATGGGGGTTAAGACGAACATTCCCTTCCACCAGCATATGATGGAGAGCCACCGCTTTCTCTCCGGGCAGTTCGACATCCAGTTTGTCGAAGAGCGCTTTGGCATGAGCAGCCGGGAGCTTCATGACGAAATGGAGGCAGCGATCTTCGCCGCCCTGGTCGCCCACCGGCAGAGCCAGCGCGCCAGCCAGATCGTCGCGCCGGGAGGCCGCGACACGAGCAACTGGAAGTGGCTGGGACGCTGGCGGCGGATGCGCACCTGAGCAGGAAGTCAGCCGATGAAATACTTTGCGACGGTTAACGGCAAGGAATACACCATCGAGATCGACGCAGAAGACAGGGTTCTGGTCAACGGCCAGCCGCACCGGGTTGATTTCCAGCAGCTAACCGAAACGGGTACATTGTCGCTTCTGCTTGATAATCGCTCGCTGGAAGCGATCGTGAACAGCCGTGAAGACGCCTGGGAGGTTCTGCTGCATGGCGACCTGTATACGGTGCACGTGCAGGACGAGCGCAGCTACAGACTGGCGCAGGCCCGCGGCACGCTGGTGGAGGAGGCAGGCGAGCTGATCATCCGCTCGCCCATGCCCGGCGTGATCCTCGAAGTCCTCGTTGAGCCGGGCCAGCACGTTGCCAAAGGCGACAAGGTCGTCATCCTGGAGTCGATGAAGATGGAGAATGAGCTGCGTTCCTCGCGGGATGGTATCGTGCGCCGCGTGCAGGTTGCCAAGGGTGACAGCGTGGAGAAGAACCAAATTCTGGTAATCATCGGCGACCCCGAGGACGGTCGGTGAGCGGCGGCAATTCGCTGGAAGTAGAGGTCAAGTTCTACGTCGCCGATCTCCAGGCTGT
>JAAYYY010000125.1 GCA_012515125.1 Chloroflexota bacterium | reverse complement strand
TAGGTCGCCTCGAAATCGGCCGGGAACTCGCTGCTGTCCAGCTCGTCGCCGTTAGCGACGTGCAGGAAGGCGGCAACCAGATCGAAGCTGGCCACAACACCGTCGCCGTTTACGTCGGGGATGGCGGTGGGCAGCCCGGTGTCGGTGCCGTCGAGGCCGCTGCTGAAGATGTCGCCGCTCGCGCCATCCACGAGCGCCTGGTCGATGCCGGCGTTTATCCCGGCGCGCAGCTCCTCCATCAGCTCGACGACGACCAGCGGCGCCGAGAAGAAGAAGAGGGCGATGAGGCCGTAGGTGAAGAGACGGCTGGGGTCCACCCAGCGGCTGGTGGCGACGATGGTGTTGAGGACGTACCAGAAGCCGAGGGCGGTCAGCGCGAGGATGAGCAGGCCGCCGAGCGGCGCGGAGAGGGCGTTGACGAGGAGCTCCACGAAGTAACCGATGTTCTCGCTCAGCCAGCCGTTGACGCTCTCGGCAATAATAGCGATGGACAGGGCGGCGCGGTCGATGGCCCACAGGATCTGCGCCAGGGTGTATTGCAGGAAGTAGATCGCTTCGGCGAGGTAGCGTCCAGGGTCAAGCATCTTTTCCTTCCTTGCCGGCCGCCGGTCGCTGTCGCCGCCGCGAGACCAGGTGCAGCCCGCCGCCGGCCGTCAGTCCGAGGGCGAGATAGAGGATGAAGCGCCAGGGCGCCTGGCTCGCGGGCGCTTCCGTATTCCGTGGTGCGCCGGCCGTGCTGCCCGGTTCGTTCCCTTCCGGCCTGGGCACTGGCCCAGTCACTTGCGTCGCTCCGGGTTCGGGACTTGCCGTGGGCGCGACGCCGCCCAGCAGCAGCTCTGGCGTGGGGATGAGGGGGACCGGCAGCGCCGCCTCCGGCGCGGCGTCGAAGTAGACGCGGCCGTCGCCCAGCAGGGTGAAATGGTAGGCAATATCCTCGCCTCCCACGGTCAGGCCAAAGCCACGCAGCCCGCCCTCGGCCAGAGCCAGCGCGGAAACGCCGTCCAGGGGCCGCTCGAATAGCACCTGGTACAGGCCACGCGTCACCTGCCAGGCGCAGAGACCCGCAGCGTTCGTCCGGCACGCCGGCCCTATCTCTTCCTCATCGGGCAGTCGCTGCAGCACGACCGGTTCGCCGGCGACCGACTTGCCGTCCGCAGCGCGCAGCCGCACGGTCAGGGTCACCGTGTCACCCGCCTGGCGGGCATCGAGGTCGCCCACGAGGGAGAACAGAGCGGTAAGCGCGACAAGCACGACAGGAGCCCAGAACCGGCTAATCAATTTCTCCATGGTCATCCCCTACGGCCCCGGCCCGGCCCACGCGGCCGGGTCAACCAGGTTGCCGCCCTGGTAGACGATCCAGTGCAGGTGCGGCCCTGTCGAGCAGCCGGTGCTGCCCATGCCGGCCACCGTCTGCCCGGCCGTGACGTCGCCTGACGTGACGGCGAAGCTGCTCAGGTGGCCGAAGTAGTGGACGGTGCCGCCCCCGGCCAGGCGCTGGTAGT
>JAAYYY010000124.1 GCA_012515125.1 Chloroflexota bacterium | reverse complement strand
GTATCCCGGTCCAGGCCGTAGGCCAGCGCCTGGCGCACTTCTGCCGTCGCCAGCGCCTGGTGGCCCTCCAGATTAAAGAGAAGCTGGGTGTACCGGGGTTGCGGCGCAGTGAAGAGCCGGGTGCCGTCCATCGCCAGAACTTCCGGCACGGCCCAGGCGGGCACGTTATTGATAGCCTGGACCTCGCCGGCCTGGTAGGCGTCCATTAGCTGCGCCATATCCGGATAGAAGCGGAAGGCCAGGCTGTCGAGCTGCACCCCCTGGCGCCAGAAATCGGGATTGGGCACAAGCCGCAGCCGTCCGGTACGGCGCCAGTTTTCGCCGGCCGCCACCATGAAGGGACCGGTGCCGACCGGCTGGGCATTAAAATCGTGCTCGGGCAGGCTCGCCGCGGACACGCCGGAGAGGATATGGGCCGGCAGGATGCCGCGCGTCGTCGCGTCTAGGAAGGGCGAGTAAGGTTCAGGCAGCGTGAAGCTCACCTGGTTGGGAGCCGGCGCCGTGATTGTGACCGGCTGCCACAGGGCGCGCACCTCGGGCGGGGCGGGAAAGGCGTCATTTTGCAGCAGGCCATAGGTGAAGACGACATCTTCGGCCGTGAAAGGCTCGCCGTCGTGCCAGCGCACGTCTTCGCGCAGCGTGAACCGGACGGTCAGCCCGTCCTCGCTCACCACCCACTCTTCCGCCAGCGCCGGCGCGAGCTGGCCGGTTTCGTCGTACTGCAGGAGGCCGTCAAAGAGCAGGCTGGTCAGCTCCCGGTCAACCGGGTTGTCATCGCTGAGCAGCGGATTGAGGTAACGTGGCGCGCCGACAACCCCTTCCGTCATTGTGCCGCCGGGGGCCGGCACCCTTGTGGTACAGAGTCCCTCGCTCTGCGCCTGATAGCTGAGCAGCGAAAAGACCAGACCCAGGCAGACTACGGCAAGAAGTAGCTGCCAGCGGATATTGGGTTGCGTGCGCATTTGGAGCGAGCGAGAACTAGACCCCCATCAATCCCCAGGCAATAAAGGCCAGGAAAGTGATGATGAAAAAGGCAATGGAGAAGTAGATGGTCATCCGGTGCATACTGGCTTCAACGCCGCGCTTGGTGCGGAAACCACCGGTGTCGCCGCCGCCCAGAAAGCCGGATAGATCCGAGCCTTTGGCCTGCAAGAGAACCAGGGCGGTGATCACCACGGCGAGGATAATGACGGCAATACTCAGATAGGGTGCAAAAGCCTGCAGATCCATAAGCGTAACTCGGTCTCCTGTAGTCGGGCGCTCGCCCGGGCAAGCGCAAGATTCTGGCGCGGCCGGCGCGCACAAGATTTGCATTATAGCAGTGGCCTGGATGGCCGTCTAACAGCGCACACAGACATTTCATCTACCGGTCATTTCTGCAGAGCGATTTTTCCAGATCGCTCTCGCGCTACACCGTTGCCCACGGCCCCAACTCTGGTACACTCCACTGCCGTGATCACGCTGAGCAATGTTACAAAACGCTATTACACGCTGGTCGCCGTCGACGACATCAACCTTACGATTCCACGGGGCGAGGTGCTGGGCGTTCTGGGTCCAAACGGGGCCGGCAAGACGACGCTCTTCCGGCTGATTGCCGGCTTTCTCAACCCGGATCGGGGAGAGATCACACCACAGAATGGCGTGTGGCCCACGCTCGGCTATAAGCCGGAGCAGCTTCTCTTCCCGGCGAGGATGCGCGTCCGCCCATACCTGGAGATGGTCGCCAACCTGGCGAATATCCCGCGCGCCCAGGTCCGCGAGCGGGTGAGCGAATCCCTGGCGCGCGTTCGTCTGGAAGGCGCTGCGCAGAAGAATATAGGCGATTGTTCCAAAGGGATGCGCCAGCGTCTGGCCCTCGCCCAGGCGCTGCTCGGCAGGCCCTCGCTGCTCCTCCTGGACGAGCCGACGAATGGGCTTGACCCGGAGGGTCAGGATGATATTTGCCGGGTCATCGAAGAGCTGCGCGCCGACGGCCAGACCGTCGTCCTCAGCTCGCACCAGCTACACGAGGTGACGCGGGTCTGTACGGAGCTGGTCATTCTCAAGCAGGGCCGCGTCCACTTCCGCAGCAGCATGGAAGCGGCGCTGACGCTGCGCCCTCACGTCGTCATCCGTTCCGACTCTGACCTCAGCGACGTGAGCGCCATACTGACTTCCCTCCACCCGCAGATCACCGTCTACGACAACCAGGTGTCGTTGGAGGACGAGGCCATCCAGCTCCGGCGACACGTGCTCAGCGTGCTTGTCGGAGCCGGGCATGACGTCGTCGGGGTCGAGCAGAAGCGGGCCACGCTGGAAGATATTTACGCCGAGGCTGTGCAATGGCACAACGTATCTTCACGCTGACCATCTACCTCTTTCGCAGCCTGCTCTACTCGCTGCCCGGCCTGCTCTATATCCTGGCGACCCTGGTCCTCTGGCGCGTGCTCTTTGACCCGACACAGGGCACGCCAGAACTCTCCTATTACACACTGGTAATCGGGCTTTTTGGGGCCGGCGTCACCTTTCTCGTCACGCTCTCTGTCGCCGGGCGCGCCTACCGGGCGGCCAACTACCCGCTTCTGGCGCGGCTGCCGAGCCGTGTGGAGCATCTGACAGCCGTGCTGGGCGCTTCTCTCCTTTTTGCGGTGCTTCTCCAGCTTCTGCTGGCCCTGCTGGCCCTGTTCCGTGGCCCGTCCCTGGCGACCGTTCAGGCGCTGGAGATTCCGCCTCTCTGGCTTGCGGTGGACATCCTGGCTGCCGTGCTGGCTCTGCACGCTTCTGATCTGGTCACGACCGGCTGGTCCCGTGTTTTCCTGTACAGCCTGCTGGCCCTCTTTCTCTTCGGCAGGAGCCTCGAAGGCGGGCCCACAAGCTGGGCCGCGCAACGGGCCATGGCGGCTGCAGGCTGGTTCCTGGGCCACAACCTGCTGGGCTTCAGCGATCTCTTCATGGGGATCGGCCGCTGGTTGAGCAGCGCAGGCAACTCTGTGGTGGATCAGCTCTTTGGGCTCCCGTTCTGGCCGTTTGAGGCCATGACCGACGCCATACGCAGCGGCGCCTTCACCAGCGCCCAGGCGCTGGCCCCCGCCATTCTGCTGCTCTACGCTGCCGTCCTATTCATCCTCGCCGCCGACCTGTTCGCCAGTAAGGACCTCTTCCTGACCGAGTAGGTAGGGTTTGCAACCCGACCACTACTCCTCGTCGTCTTCGTCCAGCGCGTGAGGGAAGAAGCGCCGGTTCAACGCGGCGATCAGCTCCTGCGCGGCCGGCCGTTCAAGGCCCAGCCCGAATAGCCCGCCCCGCGACCCATAGTCGAACGCCACAGCCCCGTTCTTCTCGCTGTAATAAAAGGGGCTCACGTGTTCCATGGCGTAGGCGTCGGTGACGCCCAGCAGCGAGAGGGGGCGGCGCACGATGAGTGTCGCCGGGCTCACGAGAAGGATCTCTCGGGTGGCGGCGAAATACTGCCACCAGCGCCAGACGAAACTGCCCAGCCGGTACCAGAGGTAGGCCCAGATAAGCAGGATGATCACCCAGACGATGAGGAAGCGAACGGACATGTCGCCGCGCGAAACGCCGAAAAGCAGCGTCAGCATCCACACGGTCGCGCCCAGCCAGGTGAGCATGAGCACGGAGTAGACGAGCAAATAGGGCCACTGCCGCCGGACGGGCAGCACGACTTTCAGCCGCTCCGGGGTTTCCTCAAAGGTTACGCCGGCAATATCCGGATAATTCATAGCTGCATGGGTCTCCTGCAGCCATTTTACCCTGCCAGTGGGGCAAGGCGCACATAACGAGTCCTCGGCAAAGGGAGCGCCTACAGATAGCCCAGCTTTCGAGCCTCGGCGGTCAGCTCTTCCCGGAACTTCGGATGGGCCACGTTGATCAACTCTCTGGCGCGCTGGCGAACCGACCGGCCGTAGAGCGAGGCGACGCCGTACTCGGTGACGACGTAGTGCACGTCGTTGCGCGTGGTGACGACCCCCGCCCCCTCATAGAGCACCGGCACGATGCGGCTGATCGTCTCGTCGCGGGCCGTGGATACCAGAGCGATGATGGGCAGCCCGCCCTTGGAGCGGGAAGCGCCGCGAATGAAGTCAAGCTGTCCGCCGACGCCGCTGTAGAGCCGCGGCCCGATGCTGTCGGCGTTCACCTGACCGGTCAGATCAACCTGCAGAGCCGAGTTGATGGCGACCATGCGATCGTTCTGCGCGATGTTGAACGGGTCGTTGACGTAGTCGGTCGGGTGCAGCTCGAGCAGCGGGTTGTTGTAGACGAAATCGTACAGCGCCTGCGAGCCGAAGAGAAAGCCGGAGATGATCTTGCCCTGGTGGAAGTTCTTGCGCTCGCACGTGATGACGCCGGCGTTGACCAGATCCATGACGCCGTCGGAGAAAAGCTCGGTATGCACGCCCAGATGGCGGTGGTTAGTGAGGTTGCGCAGCACGGCGTCGGGAATGCTGCCGATACCGGCCTGCAGGGTCGCCTCGTCAGGAATCATGCCCGCGATGTGCTCGCCCACTTTCATATGCTCCGGCGAGCTTCCGCCCTGCGGCGCTTCAGGAAGCGGGTAGTCCACCTCGACAATGTGGGTGAGCCGGCTGACGTGGATGAAGGCGTTGCCCAGGGTGCGCGGCATGCGCGGGTTTATCTCCGCAATGACGATCCGCGCTACTTCCGCTGCGGGCTTGGTCGTGCCCACCTCGACGCCGAAGCTGCAGAAGCCGTGAGCGTCTGGCGGCGTCAGGGAAATGAGCGCGACGTCCAGCGGCAGGATGGTCCGGAAAAGGCGCGGAATCTCCGACAAAAAGACCGGCGTGAAGTCAGCGCGCCCTTCCTGGACGGCGCTGCGCACGTTGGGTCCGATAAACAGGGCATTGACCCGGAATGATTCCTGATACTGCGGATCGGCATAGGGCGCGTCCGCAAAAGTGAGGATATGCGCCACTTCCACGTTACGCAGCTCCGGCGCGCGGCGGACCAAACCGCTGCACAGCGTCTTCGGCACGCCCGCGCCACCGCCGACGTAAATGCGGTCGCCGGACTGGATGGCCTGCAGGGCCGTGTCTACGTCGGTCACCTTCTGGCGGTAGATCTCTCTCCAGCTCATAGCGGCACCCCTCCCAGCAGAAGCGCTTCGGGCAGCGTGCGATCCACCTCGCGACCCAGCGCGGCGGCAACCTCAGGGCTGGAGAAACGGCCCTGATAAAGGACGATGCCGCGCGCCAGCGCCGGGTGCGCGTGCATGGCATCCGCAAAGTCGGCCATCTCCAGCAGGAAAGGCACAGCCGCGTTGGTGATCGCGTGGCTGGTCGTGCGCGCCACGGCGGCGGTCAGATTGGGCACGCAGTAGTGGATGACGCCCTCCTCGACGTAGGTCGGGCTGCGCAGGATTGTCGGCCGGCTGGTCTCCGCGCAGCCGCCCTGGTCGATGGAAAAATCGATGAGTACGGCGCCCCGCTTCATGGCAGCGACCAGGGCGCGGGTCACGACGACCGGCGCCCGCCGGCCGGGGCGCTGGACGGCGCCGACGACCACGTCGGCATATCTCGTGGTGCGGGTGAGGTTATACTCAGTCGCTACCATCGTGGCGATGCGGCCCTGCAGTACCTCGTCGGCCCGCTGCAGCTGGCGCATATTGCTGTCCAGAACGGTGACGCTGCTGCCGGCGCCCAGGAATCCGCGCGCGGCGTTGGTGCCGAGGACGCCCGCGCCGATGATGACGACCTCGGCCGGGGGCACGCCGGGGATGCCGGATAGCAGGATGCCGCGCCCGCCCGCCGTGGTCATGAGAAGCTCGCCGGCAATGACAGGCGCCAGCCGGCCGGCCGTCTCGCTCATTGGGAACAGGACCGGCATACAGCCGTCGTCCTCCTGGATCAGCTCGTAGGCAACGGCCGTTATCTTCCTGTCTACCAGCGCCTCCAGCAGATCGGGCGAGGCCACGGACAGGTGCAGGAAGCTAAACAGAGTCTGTCCTTCGCGGAAGAGCTGGTGTTCCTGCTCTACCGGCCTCGTCACCTTGACGACGACGTCCGAGCGCCCGTACAGCTCGGCGGCGGAGTAGACGAGCTGGGCGCCGGCCTGCACGTAGTTGGCGTCGGGAAAGCCGGCTCCGGCGCCCGCCGTGCTTTCGACGTAGACGGTGTGCCCGGCCTGCACCAGCACGGCTGCCCCGGCCGGCGTCAGAGCGACCCGGTTTTCCAGGTCGCGTACCTCTCTGGGGATTCCGAATTCCATGTGTCTTTCTTCCCTCCTGCCACGCCCAGCAGGCGCGCCGGCACAGACGACGAGCGTCAGGCTGCCGCCGCGCTGCCAGGATTCAGATTCTTCTTGACAATGACTGCTGCGTACACCTGGGGACTGGAACTAGATTCCGGCGGCGGGCTCGGCCTCTTGCAGCCAGTCCTCGACGACCAGCCGGAAAATGTCGCATTCAGTGATAATGCCGGCGAGCGCACCGTGACGGTCCACGACCGGCAGGCCGCCGATTCGGTGCTTGAGCATGAGCTGTGCGGCTTCACCGAGGGTGTCGTCGACAGAAATCGTTACCGGCCGGGGGGTCATGATCTCGTCAACCCGCAACTGGCTGAGCAGGTAGTTGACCTCCCAGATGTTCAGCGAGGTAGCGCCCGAAGGCTCGGCGCCGCGGATGTCGCCCAGGGTGACGATGCCCACCAGTTGCCCCTCGCATACAACCGGAAGATGGCGAATGCTGTTCTCGGTCATGATCCGGTGAGCCTCAGGCAGGGTAGTCTCCGGCGACACCACAATGGGATCAGGCGTCATCCATTCCCGCACCAATGCACATTTCATCACTCTGCTCCTTGGTTAAGCCCTAATGCAGCCGGGGATTGCCGGGGGTCCGCTCGCGGGGCGTGATCAGGGGCAGTACCGGCGCCGCTTCCCGGGCCACGGCTTCGATCTCGCTGATGAGACGTAGCGTATCGATATCCTTCAGCAGGTAGCGTCTCGCGCCCGCCCGCATGACGCAGTTCCGTTCGATTTCGTCTATGTACGAGGTGAGCACGATCACACCCACCTGGCAGCCCGCCAGGAGCCGGAGAATGGCCGTGCCTGCCTGAAGACGGGCGTCGCTCTTGTCGATCAGGTCCAGAAGCACCACGTCGGCCTGCGCCTGATCGACCGCCTCGAGCGTCTCAGGGAATGCGGAGAGTGCGCCGACGACCTCGATGGAGGGCACAGCCCGCAGGCGCGCCGCCAGAGCCTGGCAGACAGCAGGGTGTTCGTCGATGATCAGTACGCGGATTTTCTCCATGATACTAACAGATGTTGCGCTCCAGATAGCAGCGCTGGTTCTGGCTCGCACCTCCTAAAGGCGAGGCCCAGACAGGCTTCTACTGTGCAGTTTACGCGTTGCCCCCCTCTTTTCCCCAGTAACGAATGTCACCTAAGTCACTGTAG
>JAAYYY010000123.1 GCA_012515125.1 Chloroflexota bacterium | reverse complement strand
TAATCCCCTTCGCTTGTCTTATGCTTCATTGTTTAGCTCCTGATACAGCCTTCGCGGGCGAAGCCGCACATTACTGGTAGTCCGTCACGCTACAACTCTAGCCGCCCCAAAACGGCAAAACATTAGGCAGATGACCAACAATGGGCGGAGAAGAAGAAGCAAACCTTGTGCAACTGCCCAATGAAATCGGCGCTCCGAACCGCTAGAGTAAGGCCATGATTACGTTCGGCGACCTGCCCACCGGACCAGAGCAGATGGCGCGGCGGCTCGGCCATCCGCTGCCGGGTCGCGTTATCGTCGTGCGCGCCCTGCCGGGGCTGGGTGACTTCCTCTGTGCGGTTCCGGCGCTGCGCGCGCTGCGTGCCGCCCTGCCCGACGCCCACATCACCCTGTTGGGGCTGGCGCATGCGAGGGATCTGGCGCTGCGCTACGCCGATCTCCTTGACAACTTCCTGGCCTTCTCCGGCTTCCCCGGCATCCTCGAGCAGCCGCCGCAGGTGCAGCAGTTCCCGGCCTTTCTACAAGAGGCACACAGCCGGAGCTTCGATCTGGCCCTGCAAATGCACGGCAGCGGCATCGTCAGCAACCTGTACACACTGCTGCTCGGCGCCAAACGCACGGCAGGCTTCCACCTGCCCAACCACTTCTGCCCCGATCCGGACTCCTTCTTTCCCTACCCTGAGCATCTCTCCGAGGTGCGCCGCAATCTGATGCTGCTGGCCCATCTGGGCATTCCGTCGCCGGGCGAGCAGCTCGATTTCCCCGTGAGCGCCGACGACCGCGCCGCCTATGCCGCGCTGGCCGCACGGCACGGCCTTCATCCCGGTGGTTACGTCTGCATCCATCCGGGCGCCGGGCACGACAGTCGTCGCTGGCCCACGACGCACTTTGTCGAGGCCGGCGCAGCCCTCCAGGAACGGGGCTACCGCCTGGTGCTGACGGGCACAGCGGAGGAAGCCCCGCTCGGGCGGGCCATCTCGGCCTGGCTGCCCCGGCCGGTGCTCGACCTGACCGGGCAGACCACGCTGGGGGTCGCCGCGTTGCTCCTGCAGAACGCCCGCCTCCTTCTCTGTAACGACACCGGCATCTCCCATCTGGCGGCGGCAATGAAAACGCCCAGCGTCGTCGTCTTTGTCGCTTCGTCGCCCGGCCGCTGGGCGCCCCTCGATCTGCGCCGCCACCGCACCGTCGGCATAGGCAATGGCACTGTACCGACCGTTGCCCGGGTGCTCCAGGCTGTAGAGGAGTTGCTGACCGGGTTGGAGGAGCCGGCCTATGTTTGACCCGTGGAACGGCGTGCGCCGCCTGTTACTAGTCTGCGTCGATGCCCTGCCCGAGGAGGTCGAGCCGGCCCTGAGCTGTCTACACGACGCACTGCCGGGCGTCCACCTGACGCTGTGGGCTGCGCCCGAGCTGCACGAGGCCGCCACGGCGCTCCCCGGCGTCGCGGCTCTCCTGCCGGCCCCGGGAGAGTGGCTGGACGACCTGGCGCAGACGGTGGCCGTGATTCGCGACGGCCGGTACGACGCGGCCCTCATCTTGAGCGCCCCCGGCCACTCCCCCTATGGCGCGGCCTACGCCTGCTACCTCGCCGGCGTGCCCGTTCGACTGGGGCAATCGGCTGAGTTTGGCGGCGCCGTGCTCTCCCACTGCGTCATTCCGCCCGCCTTCGCCGTGCCGCCGGTCGATTACCACCTGCATCTGGTGAGCCGGCTACTGCAGCCGCGCAGAGAGCGCGAGGTCGCACCAGAGCCGGCCGGGCACGGGCCTATTCCCTGACGGCGACAATACCACATGATTGGATAGCTATCCTGATGGAGAGGTTATGCGATCGACCCAGAACAACCAGCGGCGCCCCGCCGTCTTCCTCGACAAAGACGGCACGCTTATCCACGACGTACCCTACAACGTGAACCCGGCGCTGATCCGCTTTCTTCCCGGCACGCGCGAGGCGATCCAATGCCTGCACGAAGCGGGCTTCCAGCTGGTGGTCATCACCAATCAGTCGGGCGTCGCCCGGGGCTACTTTGCCGAGGCAGATCTGGTCCAGGTAGAGGAGCACCTGCGGCGCCGTTTTGAGGCCTGGGGCGCCCGGCTGGCCGGCTTCTTCTACTGCCCCCACCATCCAGACGGCAGCGTTCCGATCTACCGCACGCGCTGCGTCTGCCGCAAGCCGGAGCCCGGCCTGCTTTTCAGCGCCGCGGACGAGCTGAACATCGATCTCAGCCGCTCCTGGTTCGTCGGCGACATTCTCGACGACGTGGAAGCGGGGCGTCGCGCGGGCTGCCGGACCGTTCTGGTCAACACCGGCGGCGAGACAGAGTGGGTGATCACGCCCCGGCGCCTGCCGCATTACATAACCGACGACCTCGCCCGCGCCGCGCGGCTGATTACGTCCACCCCTGCGACCGGGCGGGCCGTCACGGAGGCTGCATGGGCCGGCTGAACATCCTCATGTGGCACATCCACGGCAGCTACCTGAATACGATGGCCCGCATCGAGCACAACTGGTACCTGCCCACCAGACCGGGCCGCCCCGAAGGATATGGCGGGCGCGGGCCCACCTTCGACCTTCCCGACTACGTGCGCGAGGTGCCTTTCGACCGGGTGCGCGATCTCGACCTCGACCTGATTATCTACCAGACGCCCAGAAACTACTTTGAGGACCGGCTGGAGATCCTCAGCGAGGAACAACAGCGGCTGCCCGCGATCTACCTGGAACACAACACGCCCCGCCCGCACCCGGCCGACTCGCGGCACATCATCGACGACCCGAACATGCTGCTGATCCACGTCACCCACTACAACCGGCTGATGTGGGACAACGGCCGGACGCCCACGCGGGTCGTCGAACACAGTGTAGCCATCGACCCCGGCGCGCGGTACACAGGCGAGCTGGAGCGCGGCATCACGGTTGTCAACGGGATGCAGCACCGGCCGCGCATCGCCGGCTACGACATCTTCTGCCAGATGCGCGAGCAGGTGCCCCTGGACATTGCCGGCATGGAGACGGAAGCATTCGGCGGCCTTGGCGACATCCCTTATCGCCATCTCCACCGGCGCGTCGCCGCCTACCGCTTCCTCTTCAGCCCCATTCGCTACACCAGCCTGCCATTGGCCGTCATCGAAGGGCTGACCCTGGGCATGCCCGTCATTGCCCTGGCGACGACCGAACTGCCCGCAGTCATCCAAAACGGCGTGCACGGCTACATCTCCAACGATCTGGACGAGCTGGCCTGCCACATGAGGCGCCTGCTGGCCGATCCTGAGGAGGCGCGCGCCCTGGGGGCCAACGCCCGCCGCCTCGCCGAGGAGCGTTTTGGCCTGCAGCGCTTTGTCCACGACTGGAATGAAGCGTTCCGTGAAGCGTTCAGGATGAAGTTGGGGGTTAGAGGCTAGAAGCTGGACGTTGGAAGAGGCACTTCCAACTTCCGGCTTCAGACTTCCAACTCTCTCAGGAGTTCCCGATGAGTACACGTCCGCGAGTTGCCTTTATTAGCGAGCACGCCGGTCCACTGGCGGCGCTCGGCGGCGAAGATTCGGGCGGTCAAAATGTCTACGTGGCCGAAGTCACCCGCAACCTCGCTCGCCTGGGCTTTGACGTCGATATCTTTGTGCGTGGCGACGGCTCGCAGCCAACGGTCGTCGAATGGTCTCCTTCCGTGCGGGTGATCCACCTTCAGGTCGGGCCACCCGGCTTCCTGCCGAAGGACGACCTCTGGCCCCTGATGCCCGCGTTTCGCGACGCGTTGCTGGCCTTCGCCAGGGGCCAGGTTCGCCGCTCGACGCGCGCGCGGAGGTCGCCCTACGCCCTCATCCACAGCAATTTCTGGATGTCGGGCTGGGTCGCCGTCGAGCTGAAAGAGCGGCTGGAGCTGCCCGTAGCCCACATCTTCCACGCCACCGGCGTCACCAAGCGGCGCTACCAGGGCGAGGCCGATACCAGCCCCGACGAGCGCATCGACGTTGAGAAGCGCATCATACGGGAGGTGGATCGCATCCTCGCGCAGTGCCCTGCCGAGTTTGAAGAGCTGTTGACCGAATACGGCGCCGACCCCGGCAAGATTGCCATCACGCCGGCCGGCGTCGATCTGCAGCGCTTCCGGCCAATGGGCCGTCTGGCAGCCCGGGCCGAGCTGGGGCTGGACCCTGACGCCTTCACCATCGTCTACGTGGGCCGTATGGTCCGGCGCAAGGGGGTCCGCAACATCCTCCGCGCCCTGCCCTTCCTGCTGGCGGCTGCCGGGACCGGACGCCCGATCCATCTCCTGGCCGTCGGCGGCGAGAGCGCCGAGCCCGACCCGGCGCTCTCGCCGGAGCTCGGCACGCTGCAGACCCTGGCGGCCGAGCTGGGCGTTACGCAGCATGTCACTTTCACCGGCGCCCGCCCGCCCGACGAGCTATACAAATATTACAGCGCCGGCAACGTGGTGGTCACCACGCCCTGGTATGAACCGTTCGGCCTGACGCCGCTGGAGGCAATGGCCTGCGCCCGGCCGGTCGTCGGCGCTGCCGTCGGCGGCATCCAGTACACCGTCCGCGATGGATTGACCGGCCTGCTGGTCCCCCCACGGGCGCCCGAGCAGCTTGCCGCCGCGCTGCGCCGCTTCCTCGACGAGAAACGGCTTGCCGTCACGATGGGCATGGCGGCGCGGGCCCGTGTGGAGAAGCAATTCTCCTGGCCGCGCGTGGCCGAACGGATAGCGGCCGTCTATCGCGGGCTTATGTCGGAGCAACCCCGGCCGGTCGTGCGCCTGCCCCGCCACCCGTCAACTCAGCCAGGTGAGGCCGTCTATGGCGCAGATTGACGTACTCATCCCCACCCGCAACCGGCGCACCGGTCTGGCTATCGTGCTGATGGACCTGTTGGGGCAAACCTTCATGACGCGGAGGCGAAGCGCAGGCACCCGCGCCGCAGATCGCCGAAACAATGGAAAACTCAACCACCTCAGGAAGGGAACGCATGGAATTGAACGGAAAGCTCAACGATAAGGTTGTCCTCGTCACCGG
>JAAYYY010000122.1 GCA_012515125.1 Chloroflexota bacterium | reverse complement strand
GCCTACGGCTATCCGGCCCTGAATTCGCGCGCCTCTCCACATGACTATTGGCCCGACCAGCGGTGAGCGTTTATACTACCCTCAACTTTCCAGCCATCTCCGCAGCGCACAAATAACCAGATCGCGCACCATGGCGTGGTACGTGAACCCTTACAAGCTTTTGTTCTGGGCCTGAAAGACTTTACCGCAAGGCCGGTACCAGACCGGCAAGCGAGTGACAGCTCTTTTGGTATACGGACTCCGTACGAGAAAGGAGGTGATGCGCGGCAGGCGAAACAGGCAGGTCTCCAGATTATTTGCGATCACTTATCCAGTCAGTCAGGAGGAAAAGAATGAAGATGAGGAAAGTCGTTGTACTGGTCGGGCTGTTCGCCCTGCTGCTGCTGGTCGCCGCCTGCACAGAGCAGCCCTCAGCGGGGGAGATTGTGGAAGTCACCCGCATCGTGGAAGTGACGCGCATCGTCGAGAGCACTGACACGGGCGGCGGCGAAGAAGCGGCGCCCGCTCCTGTGCAGGTGGCGACCGGCGAGATACTGCAGCGCGTGCGCGACCGCGGCCGGCTTGTCTGTGGCGCCCGCACCGATCTGGCCGGCTTTGGCTACCTCGACGAGCAGGGCAACACCATTGGCTTCGACATCGACCTCTGCCGGGCTATCGCCGTGGCGCTGTTTGATGACCCAGAAGCTGTCGAGATCGTCAGCCTGACGTCGGCCGACCGCGGCCCGGCGCTGCAGACTGGCGAGGTAGACATTCTTTCGCGCAACGTCACGTGGTCATCCACGCGCGACGTCCAGTGGGGCAACTTTACCATCGTCACCTTCTACGATGGTCAGGGCTTCATGGTGCGCGCCGATAGCGGCGTGGAGACCATCGAGGATCTGGACGGGGCTACCATCTGCGTCACCAGCGGCACCACCACGCAGCTAAACCTGGCCGACGCGTTCCGCCAGAGAGGGCTCGACTTCACCGACCGCTCGTTCGAGGATACGGCGACCGTCTACAGCACCTACGAAGGCGAAGGCTGCGATGCGGCGACCAGCGACAAGTCCCAGCTGGCGGCCATTCAGAGCGGCCTCGAAGATCCCAGCGCCCATCGCATCCTGGACATCACCATCTCCAAGGAGCCGCTGACCCCGGCCGTGCCCCACGGCGACGATCAATGGTTTGACCTGGTCAAGACCGTCATCGAGATACTCATCAACGCCGAAGAGCTCGGCGTCAGCTCGGCCAACGTGGACGAGATGATGGGCAGCGAGAATATCGAAGTCCGCCGCATGCTCGGCGTGGAAGGCGATTTCGGCCAGGCTGACCTCGGTCTGGATGCCGACGTCGGCGCCCGCATCATCCGCACCATCGGCAACTACGGTGAGATCTACGACCGCTACATGGGCCCGGAAGGCGACGCCTTTACGCTCGACCGTGGGCTGAACAACCTGTGGACCGAAGGCGGCCTGATTTACGCGCCGCCGCTGCGCTAACGCGCAGCCATACGATGAGGCAGGACAGGGGCGTTATGCCCCTGTCCTTTCGATTACCTTAGCCAATGGCACAACGACGTTCTCCCTTATCTATCGTTGCCGGCGGGGCAATCCCCCTGTGGCGCGACATTCGTGTCCTCCAGGCCGTTGGCCAGATCGTTTCGGCTATCGTCGTCCTCGGCCTGCTCTACTTTCTGTTCAGCAATATGATGGAGGCGGCCAACGCCCGTGGCCTGGGGCTTGGCTACGATTTCCTGGAGCAGTCGGCCGGCTTTGACCTGGGCGACGCGCTGATACCGTATGACCCGTCGATGACCTTCTCCCGGGCGCTGTTGGTCGGGCTGCTGAACACGCTCCGTGTTGCTCTCGTCGGCGTCGTGCTGGCTACCGTTCTGGGCATCGTCGTCGGCCTCTCCCGGCTTTCCAGCAACTGGCTCGTCCGCAACCTGGCGAACGTCTACGTCGAGACGATCCGCAACGTCCCCCTGCTCGTGCAGCTCTTCTTCTGGTTCTTCGCCGTCTTCCAGCAGCTGCCGCCCGTGGCCGAGAGCATCACGCTGGGCCCATTCGCCGCGCTCAACCAGCGCGGCATCAATATGGTGGCCCTGCGCCGGGGTGAAGGATTCACCACCTGGCTGGCGATTACCGCCGTGGCGATCCTGCTCGCGCTCGCCCTCTATCTCGCGCTCAGCCGCTACCGGCTGCGGACCGGCCGGCGGACCCATTCGGGGCTGGTCGCCCTGCTTGTGCTGCTGGGATTGCCCCTGCTCGGCTGGTTCCTCGTCGGCGGGGCGCCGCTGACCACTGACTTCCCGGTGCTGGGCCGCTTCAACTACACCGGCGGCACGACGATTACGACGAACTTCGCCGCCCTGCTCGTCGGGCTGGTTATCTACACCGCCGCCTTCATCGCCGAAATCGTCCGGGCCGGCATCCAGGCCGTGTCGAAGGGTCAGCGCGAGGCGGCCCGCTCGCTGGGCCTGAGCGGCCTCCAGGCCATGCGCCTGGTCGTCTTCCCCCAGGCGCTGCGGGTCATCGTTCCCCCGCTCATCAGCCAGTACCTGAACCTGACGAAGAACTCCAGCCTTGCCGTCGCTATTGGCTTTCCCGACCTCTTTGCCGTCGGCAAGACGATCATCGACCAGGCCGGGCGCGCCGTGCCGGTCTTCGTCCTCATCATGGTCACCTATCTGCTCATCAGCCTGACCTACTCGCTGATCCTGAACCTGTACAACAGGCGGATCAGCTTTGTGGAGCGCTAACGATGGCGTCTGTCGCGACAGAGACTGAAATCAAGAGGCCGCAACAGCAGATCTCGCTGCCGCGCTGGCTGCGCCAGAACCTCTTCAACAACTGGTATAATAGCCTGCTGACAATTCTTGCGCTCTGGCTACTCATCCGTGCGGCGCCGCCGCTGGTCAACTGGCTGCTGCAGGCGAACTGGTCGCCGGTGCTATCCCGCCCCGTGCTCTATTTCGTCGGCCAGTACCCCGCCGCGCAGCTGTGGCGGCCGGCCGTCGGCGTCGTTCTCATCTCCTTTCTCCTGGGCCTGAGCTGGGGGGTCTGGCGCGGGCCATTGCGTACTTTTGCCCTGGTCCTCATGTCTATCTATGCGGTGCTCGCCCTGCTGCCGGTCGGTATGGAAACGCTTGGCCTGACCGGCCGCCTCTTCCTCGCCGGCAACATCCTGGTCGTCGTGCTGGGGCTGGCAGCCAGCCGCACGCCGCTGGGCAAGGGGCGCTGGGTCATCCTCCTCGGCCTGCTCTCATTTGCCGTCTTCATCCTGCTCGTGCGCGGCTTTGCGGGCAACCCCCGACTGCCGCAGATCCAGACGACGAGCTGGGGCGGCCTGATGCTGAACCTGCTCGTCGCAGCGGTCGGTATCGTCGCCAGCTTCCCCATCGGCGTCCTACTGGCGCTGGGCCGGCGCAGCCGCCTCCCTGTGGTCAAACTCTTTTCCACACTGTTCATCGAGCTGGTGCGCGGTGTGCCGCTGATTACCATTCTCTTTCTCGGCTCGATTCTTCTGCCCCTCTTCTTGCCGGAGAACGTGCGCATCGATCGCGTGATCCGGGCGATCATCGGCATGACCATGTTCAGCGCCGCCTACATGGCCGAGAACGTGCGCGGGGGGCTGCAGGCCATCCCGGAAGGGCAGTACGAGGCCGCCAGGGCCATTGGCCTGAACGGCCCGCTGACTACCGGCCTGATTATCCTGCCGCAGGCCCTGCGCCTGGTGATCCCGGCTATCGTCGGCCAGTTCATCGCCCTGTTTAAGGATACGACCCTGCTGATTATCGTCGGCATCAACGAGATTCTCGGCATCGGCAAGTCGCTCGTCCTGGGCAACCCGGAATGGATCACGGCGCAGAAGGAAGTCTACCTCTTCATCGCCATCGTCTTCTGGGTCTTTACCTACGCCATGTCACACAGTAGCCGGCGCCTGGAGAAAGCGCTGGGCATTGGAGAGCGTTAAAATAACGGAAGGAATGATGAACGAGCAAAGCACCGGCAACGGCGCCAGACCGATGATCGTCTGCCGCGACGTGCATAAATGGTTTGACGATTTCCACGTCCTGCGGGGCATCGACCTCACCGTCGACACCGGCGAGGTTGTCGTCATCTTCGGCCCTTCCGGCTCCGGCAAATCGACCTTTATTCGCACGATCAACCGGCTGGAAGAGCATCACAAAGGGGAGATCATCGTCGATGGCATCGAGCTGTCGCACGACATCCGCAACATCGAGGCCATTCGCCGCGAGGTGGGCATGGTCTTCCAGCAGTTCAACCTCTTTCCCCACCTGACGGCGCTGCAGAACATCACCCTCGGCCCGATTTGGGTGCGGCGCTGGCCCAAACAGGAGGCCGAGAGCGTCGCCCGCGAGCTGTTAGAGCGGGTCGGCATCCCGGAGCAGGCCGACAAATTCCCGGCCCAGCTCTCCGGCGGTCAGCAGCAGCGCGTGGCCATCGCCCGCGCCCTGGCCATGCAGCCCAAGATCATGCTCTTTGACGAGCCGACCTCAGCCCTCGACCCGGAGATGATCAAAGAGGTGCTGGACGTGATGGAGGAGCTGGCGGATAGCGGCATGACCATGCTAGTCGTCACCCACGAAATGGGCTTTGCCCGCGCCGCCGCCGACCGTCTCGTCTTTTTTGACGAGGGGCTGATTGTCGAAACGGGCACGCCGCAGGAGATCTTCAGCAACCCGAAAGAGGAACGGACGAAGCTATTCCTCTCCCAGATCCTCCAGCATTAGGCACGTAGGGCGCGGATCGCAGGCTTCCTCCAGCCCGCCCCCCTACAAATCGCCCATACTCGTTACCCGTCCGTCCCGGCATCACGCGATGAGCCGGGGCACGACCTGCTGCAGCCGCTCAACTGCCCGTTCCAGCTCGTCCATCGCCGTAGCGATAGAAAAGCGGACGTGGCCCTCGCTACTCTGGCCGAAGGCGATACCGGGCGTGCCGGCAATACCTGCCTCGTCCAGCAAGAGGTCGGCCAGCTCGATACTGCTGCTTGTGGGGATGCCGGGGAAGCGCGGCAGGAGATAGAACGCTCCTTCGGGGGAGGCGCACTCCACGCCCGGAATCCCGTTCAGCACCTCTACCATGAAGTCGCGCCGCTTGCGGTACGATTCGCACATCTCCTCTACGGCCTGCTGCGGCCCGGTCAGCGCCGCCACCGCGGCATCCATCGTGAAAGTCGCTGCCGAAGTAATGGTATGGCCGTTCATGCGCGTCGCCAGCTTGATCACCGGCGTGGGACCGGCGAGCCAGCCCAACCGCCAGCCCGTCATCGCGTAACCCTTGGAAAGTCCGTTGGTGGTCAGCGTGCGTTCTGCCATGCCCGGAAAAGATGCCAGTGACAGGTGGCGCCGGCCGTCGAAGATGAGCTTTTCGTACACCTCGTCGGTGATGACGTAGAGGTCGGCCTCGATGGCAACCTCCACCAGCGCCTGGGCCTCCTCCTCGGTCAGGACACGGCCCGTCGGGTTACTGGGGCTGTTGACCATGATCGCCTTCGTCCGCGGCGTGATCCTGGCGCGCAGGATCTCCGCCGAGATCGCGAAGTTGTTCTCGCCCGGCAGCGGAACGGGAACAGGCACCCCTCCGGCCATGTGGATCATCGGCGGGTAAGAGACCCAATATGGCTCCAGAATCAGCACCTCATCGCCCGGGTTGAGCAGCGCCGACAGGGCCAGGAAAAGCGCCCACTTACTGCCCGGCGTGACGATAATGTCCGTCCCGGCTTCCACCTGGACGCCATTTTCGCGGCTCATCTTCTCCGCAATCGCCTCCAGCAGCGGGACGATGCCTTTGGTGGGCGCCGCGTAGTGGGTCCGCCCGTTGCGGATTGCTGTGAAGGCTGCTTCTGTAATATGCTCCGGCGTTGCAAAGTCGGGATCGCCGCCCGCCAGCGCGATAATGTCCCGCCCGGCTCGCTGGAGCGCCTTGGCCTTGTCATTCACCGCCAGCGTCGCCGATGCGGGTACCTTGCTCAACTGCTCCGAGAGTGGCTTCAACTGATCCTCCCTTCACGCGCCTGACGGGGCGCGTAGCTGTTTTCTCGCCATACTGAGGGGTGAGCGGGAGCCGTGTCTATCAAGCCCCGCCACCCGATCAGCAGATATACCCCCTTTTTGTACCTGTCCATTATACCGTTACCTGTGGGGTCGGCACAGTCGGGCTGCTGGAGTGGGATGACCGGGTAAAGGAGAATACCCGATGAAGACCGTTAGGGCGCGGCGCTACAACTGCCCGGCGCTGCTGTCCCACGCCGCCATCTCCGCCCGGTAGCGTGGATCGTCGTAGCGGGCCACGTGGAAGGCGTCGCTGTAGGCGGGCAGCATGCCGCCGGTGACGTGGGCCGCCAGTAGCTCTCCGGCGGCCTGGGCGGCCATGATGCCGAAGCCGGATAGCGCGCCGATGATATAGGCGCCGGTCACCGGCAGCGGGCTGACCAACGGCCGGTTTTCAGGCGTTTTGCAGTAATAACCCCCATCCACGTAGAGCCGGCGCGGTCGCTCGATGTAGGCCGCCAGCCCTGGCGCCATCCGGGCCAGCCCGCGCAGCACGATTTCGGCGTAGAACTCAGGAAAGCGCGGAGGCCAGGTGGGCGGCGTCACTTCGACGTCATACGTCCACAGGCCGAGCAGCATATCGCTGCCTGCGCCCCCTTCCGGCCGGAAGTGCACCCCGGCCGGGAAAGTCCGTGCCAGCCACGCCGTCTCCTCGTCGGCAGCCAGCGCCGCGCGCTCCTCGTCGCTCCAGACGAGGCTCACCGGGTCGCTCCAGATCATCAGCGGCGCGTCGCGCGGCACGATGCCGAGGTAGTCGGCGAAGGAGATCTTGCCGTGCAGCTCGTTGTGCAGGGGCAGCTCGACGCCCATCATCGCCGCCACCTCCGCCGCCAGCGGGCCCGCCGCGACGACGAACGCTTCCGTGGCGATGGTCTCGTCGCCTACACAGACGCCGGTCACGCGCCCACCGTCCAGAGTGACGCCTGTCACCCCGGCGGGCACGAGCCGGGCGCCGTGTCTCCGGGCCTCTTCCAGTAGAAAGCTGCCAAGCTGCTGCGCGCTCAGCCAGCCACAGCGCCGGGCATGCAGCATGGCAATCGCGCCCTCGGCGATAAAGGGATAATGTTGGCGAATGAGAGCCGGGTCGAGAATGAGGTCGGCGCCGGTGGGCTGGTCCTCGTAGCCCTCTCCCGGCGATGGCCGGTAGGCGTTTGGCCCCGGGTGGATGCGCAGCGCCCCGGCCCCGAGCGCGGAAATCATCCTGCCGCTCTCCTCATAGGCGCGCGCGCCGGCCGGGTCTGCAGTGAAGAAGGTATAGCCACGCCGGTTCATCAGGAAGCGATTGCCCGTCTCCCGGGCCAGCTCTTCCAGCAGGTCGATGCTGCGGTTCATGAAGCGCACCATCTCATCGCCCGGGCCGGGCCACCAGTTGCGGTACGCTTCGGTGGACTTGTCGCTGGTCAGCGAGAGAGGCGGGCGCGGATCGACGAGCACCACGTCACGAACGCCGTTCCTGACGGCGAGGTAATAGGCGGCGGAGATGCCGGCAATGCCTGCCCCACAGATGACGACCGAGGCTTTATTCGGGACCATTGATCTCTTCGACAACCTCCTCTACCTCTTCACGGCGCCGCCGGGGCAGCCGCGTGACTCCTTCGCGCGTGATCTGGAACTGGTCGAGATCGCGGGCGACGTAGGTCGCGGGAAAGATGGCGCGCGCTTCGTCGCGAATGTCACGCCCGAAGTAGCGGCGCGAGAGATGAGTCAGAATCAGCGTGCCCACGTCGGCTTCCCGGGCCAGTTTCGCCGCCTGCAGTGCCGTCAGGTGGCCGAACTCCTCGGCCATCTGCGCCTCCTCGTCCATGTACGTGGCCTCGATGGTCAGGCAGGTGGCGTCGCGGCAATGCGGCACCAGATCGTTAGTGCGGCCCACGTCGCCAATATGGACGTATTTGGTGCCCCGGATCTCCTCGCCCAGCACCTGCTCCGGCCGGATCACGCGCCCGTCGGCCAACGTCACCGCCTCGCCCTGCACGAGCCGGGCCCGCTCCGGCCCGAAGGGCACGCCGAGCGCCTCAGCCTTCTCGGCCAGAAAAGGCCGGCGCGCCTTCTCCTCGAAGGTGAAGCCGAAGCAGCCCGGCCCGCGATGCTGTACCGGGAAAGCGGAGACGACCAGCCGCTCATCTTCGAGGATGACCATGCCGGGCTCCAATGCGATGAGGCGGATCTCGACCGGCGGGCGGTGACCGCGCCAGACCACACGGTAGATCAGGTCGGCCACACGGTCGAGGGTTGCCCGGCCGCCGTAGATCTCGATGTGGTTTAACGCCTCCCAGCGGCCCAGCGTGGAAAGCAGGCCGCCCAGGCCCAGGATGTGGTCGAGATGGCCGTGGGTCAGCAGGATGCGATTCAGCCCCTTGAAGCCGAGACCGCTGCGCAGGATCTGGCGCTGCGTCCCTTCGCCGCAATCGATCAGGAAACGGTACTGCCGGTGGAGAAGCATCTGCGCGGAGAGTCCCCGGTAGGAGGACGGTGTGGAAGCGGAGGTGCCGAGGAAGATCAGTTCAAACATGGTGCCTTATTGCCGTCGCCGGTGTGACCAGCCGGTTCCTTCGACGGTGACGCGCCCCGGCTGCCCTTCGGCGCCCGTGATTTCGATGTGGACGCCCAGCCATGTGCGCAGTAGTTCCGCCTGGGTCAGCGTGTGTTGGGTCAGATAGTCCGTCGTGAAGCCAGAACGGCCGTGCGCCAGCGCCATGGGTAGCAGCAGCTGGTCGGCCAGATGGGCATCGACTGCGGCGTCTTCATTGTCCGCAAAGGCCAATAGTTCCGCAACTGCAGCCTCGGCCACCTTCTCGGCGGCGAGACCCGGCCGGCCCAGGGCGCTGGCCCCGGCCTGGGGCGCCCAGAGAAAGAGTCCCGCGCCGGGCGCCACGGCCCGTTCGCGCAGGGGCTCGACGCGGTTGCGCAGCCCTGGCTCGGCGAGCAGCTTGCCCGCCCGGGTTGCCATCCGCTGGGGGATGTGCGCCGGCAGATTGGTCACGGCGGCGACCCCCTCTACCGGCTCCCGTGGCTGCGGCGTGAAGGTGACGGCCTGCAGCGTATCCACCGGCCGGACCCGCAGGCTGATCGCCCCCTTGCCCTGCGGCGCCCAGCCCCAGGCCTCCAGGGCTACCTCAAACTCGGCGCCAAAGCGGGCAAAAGCGGGCTGCGCGACGTGGGCCAGGTAGTGGTAGGGCGGGCTGAACGGTACGTGGGTGCCACCGTATACCAGCGCCTCGGACGGCGTCTCGGCGAACAGGAGGGGCCAGAGCACGGCCTGCACGATGAGCGTAGCGGCGCCCGCCGATCCATGAAGGGCGACATCCTCCACGTCGAAGATATACTGGCCTCCCTGGGGCGGTCCGCCGGGCCGGAATGCCAGCTCCTGGGAATCGATTTCGCCGCCCTCTACGTGGGCGCTGCAGATTTCGGCCAGGGCGCGGACGGCGGTCAGGTGCTGGGGCCGCAGCCCGGGGCGGGAACGGCCGGCGCGGATACGCACCAGGCGCACGGGCCGCCCGGTCAGTGCCGAAAGGCTAAGACTCGTGCGCAGGATCTGCCCCCCACCCTCGCCCTGGCTGCCGTCGATCGTCACCATGCTCATGCGGCAAGTATACCACTGCGTTGCCGGCCGGCGTTATCGCCTATAAGATGGTCGCCATGCGCAGACCAGGCGTGACGCCCGATTTCGACCGCACCATCGGCAGCCTGCTGCTGCGGCTGTGCAAGGCCGCTGTTGACCTGGGGGAGCGGGCCGTTCTCTATCAGGGGAAGCGTTTTAAGCCCAAGGACGAAGTGCACATCACCGTCATCGGCCGCGCTCTGGCTTCGGAGCTGGTGGACAGCGCCGGCGCGACGGAAATCGAGGAAATTGCCGCGCTGATCGACCAGACAGAGTGGCGTTACGTGCTGAGCAACTGCTGGTACCACGTCGTCAGAGGAGGCGACAAGCCGGCCGAAAGCATCATCCGCATGGTCGAGTTGCCGGCCCTTGCAGCGTTCTACAGCCGGCTTGAGGCCATCACCGGTCTGGCGATCCCGCCTCGCCCGGCGCACGTCACCCTCTATACGTGGGGCGACCACGGCGGGATCGGCATCGCCACCTGGGAAGAGTTTGACGAGCGGGTCGCCGGCGCCGTCGATCCGGCAGAACTGGACACAGAAGTGCCGTGAGGCGACCGCTAATCCTGGACCCGGACCGCTACCACGGGCAGCGCCAGAAGCCGCCCTTTTTTGAAGGCTGGTACTACAAGTTGGTCGATGCCGCCGAAAACGCCCGCTATGCGATCATTCCCGGCATCTTCCTCAGCGACGATCTCGGCCAGGCCCACGCCTTTGTCCAGGTGTTGAACGGAACGACCGGCGAGGCGACGTTTCACCGCTACCCGGCGAGCGCGTTCCAGGCGGCGCGCGACCGATTCGACGTGTGCGTGGGGCCAAACCGCTTCACGGCGCACAGCCTGGAACTGGCTATCGACGACGAACAGCTCGCAAT
>JAAYYY010000121.1 GCA_012515125.1 Chloroflexota bacterium | reverse complement strand
TCACAGGCGATGAAGGTGATCTGCGGATAGCCCTCGGCAAAGATGTCCAGCCCCCGGTCGCCGCCCAGGCTGAACTTAACCGGGATGGCGCGGCCGGCATTGACCACGTTGAAGGTAGGCGGGTTGTCGATGGGCGGGAAGAAGCCGTCGAAGGGGTAGAGGATGTAGACGAGCGCGTCGTCCTCGGCGGTCAGGCCTGTTGTGACGCTGGTCGCCTGCACGCGGATGGTGTAGACGGCGGGGGCGGTCAGGCCGGTCGCATCGAAGGTTGCGGTCTGTCCCGGCGTCTCGAACGTGCCGTCATTGTCGAGATCCCAGGCGTAGGCCAGCTCGCCGCCGGCCGGGTCAGAGCCGGTGGCGGTGACATCGACGGCGCCGCCTTCGACCACGCTGTAGGGGCCGCCGGCGTCCACGGTGGGCGGAGCCGGCGCTTCCAGGTTCAGCCCGATAATCACCGGGTCGTGGTCGGAGGTGCGAAACTGGTCAGGTTCGTAGAGCGGCAGCACGTCCGACTCTTCCTCGAAGGCGGCCTCGCCCGCGTCGGCGACGTCGTCGTTGTAGTCGAAGAGCGGGATCTCGTCGGCGTTGATGTGCCAGATGGATACGTCGGCCACCTGCGGGGTCAGGCTGGCGTTGCTCAGGGCGTGGTCGAGATAGCCGAGCTGGCCGTCGAAGACGTAGCCGTAAGCCCCAGGGCCGCCGAAGTGAGCCACCAGATCGGTGTAGCCGGCGTCCTGCAGGGCGGCGATGGGATCTTCCATGGCGTAGGAGTTGAGGTCGCCGATAATCAGCACGTCCGGGTCGCCGCTGCCGGTGGGATCGGTCGCCAGCCAGTCGGCCAGGGCCTGGGCCGCCAGGGTGCGGGTCAGATTGCAGTTGCCCTGCCCGGTGATGGGGTCGTCGTCGCCCGGACCGCAGCCGGAGCCCTTGCTCTTGAGGTGGTTGACGACGACGGTGAAGCGGGCGCCGGTGGCGATTTCTTCAAAGGTCTGGGCCACCGCCGGGCGGTTGCGGTTGTCGTCGAAGCGCGGATCGACGCTGCTATCCAGGATGGCGTAACTGCCGACCGGCGCGACGGTGGCGCTGTTGTAGATGATGCCGACGCGGATAGCGTCGGTGCCGACGGCGCCGGTATCGACATAGGCGTAGCCGGGCAGGCCGGCGACGATGTCGGCCAGCGGCTCGACGCCGGGTGTGTTCTCCATCTCCATGAAGCCGTAGACGTCGGCGCCGATGGCGGCGAGGGCAGTCTGCAGCTTCTCGCGCTGGCGGTCCAGCTCGGCCTGGCTATCCGCGCCGCGACAATCCATGGTGCCCGACGGGCCGCAGAAGCCGTCGTCGTTGGACGGGGTCGTGTCCACGGTCAGGAAGTAGTTGAGCACGTTGAAGCTGGCGACCCTCACGCTGCCGGGCACGTCTGGCAGGGCGGGGCGCGGGTTGGCCGGGCTGAAGGTGTAGTCGAACGCCTCCGTCACCGGGCGGATGCGCCAGGCGTCGGTGCCGCTCTGGCCGGCGAAGGACCAGTGGAGGACGCCGGTGAGGCCGGTGATGGTGTCGCCGCCGCGGAAGAAGTTGGCGGTGCTGAGGCCGGGAACCGGGTGGTAGTAGGGGGTGTTGGGGCTATCCACCGGGCGGTTCTGGCGGTTGTCGGTGTCGTCGAGGATGATCGTGCGGCTGGCAAGATCGATTTCGTGATCGATCAGACCTCCGGCGGAGGGTTCGTTGACAGCGGTGAAGGTATGCGGCCGGCCGCCCTCGGTCAGGATGACCTGGCCGTAGCGGGCCAGCTCGAAGTACTCGGCGACGGAGAGGGTGTCGGGGAAGGTGACGAGCATGCCCTCAAAGGCTTCGAAGTAGGCGTTGATGGCGGCAATGGCGGCAGCGAGATCGCCGCTGGGCACGCCGGGCACCGGCAGCTCGACGGACGCCGGGGTGGGCAGCGGGTTGCCGGAGCTGAGCACGGTGACGCTGTCGATTGTCGAAGCGGTGAGCTGGCTCATGCCGAAGAAATCGCTCGACTCGCCGGTGACGCGGACGTGGTCGCCTACGGCTACCGGCACAGGACAGTTGCTACAGAAGACGAAGATACCCTCGGAGGTCGCGGGGTCGGCGTCGGCGTCCGCGTCCTCTTCCTGGATGAAGAAGCCGCGCAGCTGGCCGGAGCCTTGCGTCTGGTAGTCGCCGACGACGATGGCCTCGACGGTGAAGGTGCCGGGGGTGACGATCGGGCCGCTGCCCTGGATGGCGCTGATCAACGTCTCCGTGGGGGTCGTGCCGCCGCCGCTATTGCGGGGGTTGGGCGCGCCGGCCTCAAAGTCGGCGGCGTTGTCGTCGGTGTCCTGGTTGCCGTTGTCGAGGCGCAGAACGGCTGTCGTGTTGCTGGGCGCGGGCGTCGGACCCGTCCCCTCGAAGCAGTTTGCTGTAGCGCCATAGCCGACGAAGTCAACGATGGCGTCGCCGGTGG
>JAAYYY010000120.1 GCA_012515125.1 Chloroflexota bacterium | reverse complement strand
TCGTCACCGCTCCACTTTGCATAGAGCAGCGACCCGGTAATAGACCGGGCCGAAACGGGTGAGAGGACCGGCGCGATGTCGTCTACCTCGATGAGAATGGCCGGCCGGCCCTCGATGGCGTGCAAGTTTGAATCCCACGGCGCGTTCAGATTGGTCGC
Organism: Chloroflexota bacterium; assembly: GCA_012515125.1. Taxonomy (GTDB): domain Bacteria; phylum Chloroflexota; class Anaerolineae; order Promineifilales; family Promineifilaceae; genus JAAYYY01. Next base: position 6,536 of record JAAYYY010000120.1, on the reverse strand, counting down.
CCCGGGCAGCGGGATTGTGTAAGCGCCGTTCACCGGCGTGAGTGTTCCGGTGCTCCCGCCGGGCCAGATCAGCCGGGCGCTGCTGCCGAACGCGGGTACGACGGCCGTCTGCGGCGTGCCGAAGCGCGCCCAGAGACCCAGCACGCGGGCGCCGGTCTCGGGACGATAGAAGGCGATCCATTCCATAGGCCCATTTGTCGGGTTCGTGCCGCCCGGGTGCATCCGCCAGAGGGGTTCGACGCCCTTTAACTCTTCCGCCAGGATCCGGAACGCAGTAAAGACAGGGCGCGGCGTTTCGGGAGCAGGATGCTGGCGGAAACAGGCGGCATCGGCCGGATTACGAAACAGGCCAAAGGCATCCCCGGCGCAGTGCTCCAGAGGGCCTTGCGGCATGCAAAGCTCGCCATGATGAGGCGGAAAATCCGTTCCGGCCGGCTGGTTGCCGCAGCCGTCATAGAGCTGGAAATGGAAGATGGCATCAGCCCCGGCGAACGTTGCGTAGAAGGCGCTCTGGATGACGAAGTCGGCCGTCTCATTCATCGTCCCGCGATAAGGACTCCTGGGATCCCAGAGCGGCCCCGGGTAGTCGTCCCACGCCGGCACGCCGCTTTCGTTCAGCCAGATATCCTTCTGCAGCCCGCGCTGGGCAAGCGTCGTTTCCGTGCGGTAGACATACGACCAGGAACTCCAGCTGTAGAAGTAGTTGTGGACGGCTACCATGTCGTGGAAATAACCGTAGGCCGCAGCGAGGGGATCACGATCAAACTCGCGCAACACCAGTTCCAGGAAGGCATCTTCCTCAAAGTAGGCCAGCCCGCCGAACATCACCCGCGCCTCCGGATCGGCTTGCTTCGCCGCCATATAGGCCACCTTCAGGAGGCGGGCATATTCCTGCGGCGTGCCGTCCCAGAAGAAGGCAAGATCAGGTTCGTTCCAGATTTCCCAGACGCGCACGCCCACACCCGGCCCCCAACCTTGCGCGCCGGCAAGCACCCCGCCCGGCTTGTAGCGGTTGACTGCGGTGAAGACAAAGCGGGCCCAGACGTTACCGGGGTTGATCGCCTTGCCGGGGCCCGGCACGTCGCTGCCATCGGTGAACACCGGAGCGTACAGCCCATCCGGTCGCGCCGTCTCCGGCTCGGTGAGCATGAGCTGGCCCTGCGGCCTATCGACGGGGGCAGCAGCCGACGCGCCACAGCGATCGTCTCGGTAGTGGCAAGGGGTTCCCATAAGAATAACGTTGCTGTTCAGGCCGTGATTGATGTCGCCGATGACCGTCAAGTCCACGCGGTCCCAGAAAAAGTTGCCCGGGCTCACCTCGACGCCGCTCCAGTAGAGCGGCCAGCGGTTCCAGGTTGCCCCGGTGCTGACGCCATTCGCGTACTGCTGCTCGTCCACCAGCTCCTCGGGTGCGTTGATGAAGTTCACCCCCAGTTGCGGTCCGCTGCCTGCCTGCGCGGGCAGGAACGCGTCGGCAGGGTTTGCCAGCACCTCCTCCTCCGTAGTCGCCCGGCGCGGCTGGGCGCTTTCCTGAGCGCCGCTGGTCTGGTGAGCCCCCCAGGTCACGAGCGATAGCAGCACGCCTAACATCGTCAGGGTTAGTGGCGCTCCACGCCCGCGAACCCTCAATCGTACACGCATACTATGTCCTTCACCCCCATTGGTTGTCGCCGGTATTCTATCCCGTCGTCTTCGTTCTGGCAGCCCAAGACGACGGGAGCGGATTACGCTTTCGCTGCCAGCCCTTCTACCAGCCACGCCAATCCGTCGCCAATACGTTCGGGGGTGAAGCCCAGCCGCTCGCGCTGGAAGCGGTACGTGAAGGCGCCCAGAGGGGCCAGCAGCGCTTCGGCGATAACCGGCGTGTCGGTGTCTGCAGCGATCTCGCCCGCACCCGCTGCTTCCCGCAGCAGGCCGTGGACCGTAATGTATTGCCAGGAATGGGGCCGCTCCAGCACCTCGTTGGTCACGTCCTGACCATGCTGCTGGACGGCGACCAGAAAGGGCATGTGCCGCTCGGTGAAGCGGGCGAGCGCCCTCAGGAAATCTGTGAGCTGCTGCAGATAAGGGATTCCTTCTACCGTCATCTCCCGGAACGTGGCAAGCCGCTCTTCCTGGAATGCCCGCAACTGGCTATCCAGCAGGGTCAGGCACAGCTCACCTTTGTTCGCGAAGCGCCGGTATAGCGTGCCCTTCCCGACGCCGGCCGCCTGCGCGATCTCCACCATATTGACGTTGTCCACGCCCCGCTCGCTGAAAAGCTGCTCAGCCGTTTCCAGGATCAGCGCGCGGTTCGCCGCCGCGTCGCGCCGCTCTTCCTTTTCCTCTACCGACCACAGCACCAGCTCGTGTTGCTCTTCCATAGGTGCATATCTTAACGGGTTCATTGCCGTCTGTACACTACCTCTTGTAATTGTGTTTGCGCCTCAGAGTCCTGTCCTTTCGTACAGGATTCCAGAACGCCCTTGACAAACGGACTCGAGTCCGTTATATTTAGTCTATCACACAAGCGGACTAAAGTCCACTTATTTCTTGGAGAGAAAGGAGTTAGGGAAAGATGAGTTGGCAGATTGACCAGGCCCACAGCCACATTCAGTTCGCTGTGCGCCACATGATGATCAGCACGGTGCGTGGGGAGTTCGAGAAGTTCAACGGCACCATCGATTTTGATCCTGAGAATCCCGAGCAAAGCCAGGTCTCGGTACGCATTGACGCGGCGAGCATCAACACGCGCCAGCCGGATCGCGACAACCACCTGCGCTCGGCTGATTTCCTCAACGTCGAGGAATATCCGGTGCTCCTCTTCGAGAGCAAGCGGATTGAACGGCTGGGCGACAACAGGGGTCGTGTCGTCGGCGACCTGACCATTCGGGGCGTGACTCGCGAAGTCGTGCTCGACGTCGAATACGCCGGTATGGCCCGCAGCCCCTGGGGAACCACCAGCGCCGGCTTCTCTGCCACAACCACCCTCGACCGCAAAGAGTGGGGACTGACCTGGAACCAGGCGCTGGAGACAGGGGGCGTCCTCGTCGGCGACAAGATCAAGGTAGACATCGAGATCGAGCTTGTGAAGCAGGAAGAAGCACCGACGGCATCTACGGCCGACTAAACGGCCAGCGGGGCGCACAAGAAGCTGCATTACAGCGTGCGTCATACCAATCTCCTCCTGACGAACCGGGGATGGACTCTCATTGGAGCCGTCCCCGGTTCTCTTCGCAGGGCTGCGGGCGAATTTACGCATCTGATAGATTTCGCCCTTATAATGAGTGTGTCTATCCAGAAGATGTTATCGCCCGATGTCCGGGTGACTGTCTTGACCTGAGGAGGAATATGCCGGTTCAACGATTACACCACATTACGCTGGTAAGCACCGACGCGCAGCGCACCATTGATTTCTACTCCGGTGTGCTCGGCCTGCGTCTCGTGAAGCAGACGGTGAACTTCGACGATCCCGGCGCCTACCATCTCTACTTCGGCGACGAAACAGGCACACCGGGCACAATCGTCACCTTCTTCGAATGGCCGCGCGCGGGCAGAGGCCGGCCGGGCATTGGCGGCACACACCACTTCGCGCTGCAGGTCGCCGATTACGATGGCCTGCTACAATGGAAGCGCCGCCTCCAGGATGCAGGTCTCGCTGTAACCGGCCCGCTGCATCGCAATTACTTTATCTCCATCTACTTCCGCGATCCTGATGGGGCCATTCTGGAGATTGCCACGCAGGGACCCGGATGGACGATTGACGAGGATGCCGACACGCTGGGATTGGCCTATCGCGAGCCGCCGCCGGAGATGGTCGTTAATAACCGCGACGAAGCGCGCATTGCCGCCGAAGTCTGGCCCGAGCCGGTGCCAGAGATCACGCCCGCCATCACCCTGCAGCGCGGCCTGCACCATATTACGGCCATCGCTGCCGACATCGAGCGCACAAACGCCTTCTACCGGGACATGCTGGGTCTGCGCCGCGTTAAGATGACGTCCAACTTCGACGACCCCGGCTCCGCCCACTGGTATTGGGGCGTGGGCGACGGCGCGCCGGGCACGATCATCACCTACTTCGAGCGCAAGCCGGGCCGCGAGCGCTACGTTCAGATGGGCGCCGGTCAGACGCATCACTTCGCCCTCTCTGTGCCCGACGACGCCCAGCTTGCCTTCCGCGAGCGGCTGGTGAAAGCCGGCTACCGCGTCTCTCCCGTCATGGATCGTGTCTACTTCAAGAGCATTTACACCAACGACCCGGATGGGCACATTGTCGAGCTGGCGACAGCGGGACCGGGATTCCTCGCAGACGAAAGCAGCGACGAACTGGGCAGTCGCCTGCAGCTACCACCCTGGCTGGAGGCGCAGCGCGCAGAGATCGAACGGGGACTGAAGCCGCTCACCCTTCGCCCGCTCGGCATCGTCTCCGAGGAGGGTCGCTGATGGCGGCGCTGCCCGGCCTGCTGACGGCTGGCGTTCCACTGCAGGAGGCGCAGGCCGCCATGATCCTGGTCCACGGCCGGGGTGCGACAGCCGCCAGTATTCTCATGCTCGCTGAGGAGCTGGATCGCGACGGGTTCGCCTACCTCGCGCCCCAGGCGCCGGGCCAGACGTGGTACCCCTACAGCTTCCTGGCCCCCCTGGAACAGAACCAGCCGCACCTCGATGCCGCGCTGGCGACGCTAGAGAACGTGCTGGCACAGGTGGCGGCAGCAGGTGTCCCGGCTGAGCGGATTATCTTCCTGGGCTTCTCCCAGGGCGCCTGCCTGGCGAGCGAATTCGTGGCGCGCCACGCGCGCCGCTACGGCGGGCTGGTAGCGCTCAGCGGCGGGCTGATCGGGCCTCCCGGCACGCCACGTGTCTATCCGGGCGATCTGGCCGGCACGCCCGTTTTCCTGGGCTGCAGCGACGTCGATCCGCACATTCCGGCCTGGCGCGTGGAAGAGAGCGCCGCCGTGCTGGAACAGCTTGGCGCTGCCGTCACCATGCGCCTCTACCCCGGTATGGGACACAGCGTGAACGAGGACGAGATCAACTTCGTCCGCCAGATGATGGAGACACTGACAGATGAACGATAATGGGAGATTGCCGGACGACGCGAGGCTGGGTGTCGTCGCACTGAACGCGCGCGACCTGCAGGGCCTGGTCGCCTTCTACGCGGACACGTTGGGAATGGCGCTGCTGCAGGAAGAAGAACAGGGCGTCTTGCTTGGCGCCGGGGAACGTCCGCTGCTCCGGCTCGTCCACCGCCCCAACGGGCCGGCCCGCCTGCCGCGATCCAGCGGGTTGTACCATTTCGCCATCTTGCTGCCCTCGCGCCGCGACCTTGCGGAGACGCTCTGGCGTCTGGCCGGCCGTCACGTCGAGTTTCAGGGTTTCTCCGACCATCTTGTCAGCGAAGCCATCTATCTGGCCGATCCAGAGGGCAATGGTATCGAGCTTTACCGCGACCGGCCGCGCGCGGAGTGGCCCTACCGGGGCGACGCCCTGCAGATGGCCACGCTGCCGCTCGACACAGACGACCTGCTGGCGGAGGCCGACGGCCCGGCCGAGGCGCTGGCCGGCGGTACGACCATTGGCCACGTTCACCTGCACGTCGGCGATCTGGCCCGGGCGGAGGCGTTCTATCGCTCGGTCATTGGCTTCGATCTGGTCCTCCGTTATGGGCCATCGGCCGCTTTCCTGAGCGCGGGCGGCTACCACCATCACCTGGGGCTCAACGTGTGGGCCGGCCGGGACGTGCCCTCGCCGCCCGATGACAGCCCCGGCCTTCGCTGGTATGAACTGCTGCTGCCGGATGAAGCGGCGCTTACGGGGCTGCTGGAGCGCGCCCGTGCCGCCGGTCTGTCGCCCGAATCCGACGGCGAGGCCTATTTCCTGCCCGAGCCGGCCGGCGCCAGAATACGCGTAACGGTACAGACGCCCGCATAAGACCACGATGACGCAACCACCTACCCTGCTGGGTATTTACGCCCACCCTGACGACGAGATTCTGGGGCCTGGCGGTGCGTTGGCTCGCTACGCAGCCTCCGGCGCGCGTGTTGGCCTGGTCATTGCCACACGCGGCGAGGCCGGCGAAATCGTGCGCCCCGGCCTCGCCACGCCGGAAACGCTGCCGCAGGTACGCGAACGGGAGATGCGCTGCTCGGCCAGCGCGCTGGGCGTTAGCGACCTTATCTTCCTCGACTACCGCGACTCCGGCATGGCGGGCACGCCAGAAAACGAGCACCCGGACGCGCTGGTGAACGCGCCAGATGCAGAGGTCGTGCGCTCTCTCGTCGCCGTTATTCGCCGGCTACGCCCCCACGTCGTGCTGACTTTCGACCCCTACGGCGGCTACGGCCATCCCGACCACATCGCCGTCAACCGGCATACCCTGGCCGCCCTCGCTGCCGCCGCCGATCCGCGGCAGTATCCCACCGAAGGGGAGCCGTGGCAGGTCGCGCGCCTCTTCTACCCGCTGCTGCCCGACGCGCTCATTCTGGAGATCAAAGCGCGAGTGGCGGCGGCGGGCGGGGATATCACCGGCTATGACGAGCTGATCGACGGCCGCCGCG
>JAAYYY010000119.1 GCA_012515125.1 Chloroflexota bacterium | reverse complement strand
GCGCCACGAGGACGTCGATCGCCAGCAAGGCCGTTCCTGATTTCACCTCGTTCATGACATGCTCCGCATAGGGAAAGAGCAGTCTGCCGCCGGCTCAGGCGCGGGCGTGGCGGCCCCGCAGGGCGTCGTCCCAGTAGAGGGCCATCTGCAGCAGGCTGTTGGCGTGGTCGAGGGTGTGCTGGTAGCTCTTAGTCAGCACCCAGCGCAGGGTGTGCTCGCCCCAGATGGTCGGCCGGGGCAGGTCCCAGTCGGCGCCGGCCAGCTCGTCGAGGAGGGCAACCTCCTGCTCGCGTACGGCCTGGAAGGCGGCGAGCAGCTCCTCCACGTCATGGTCGTGGCGCCAGGATAGCTCCTCGCCGGCGAGGGGCGGCACGGGCATTGGGCCGCCCTGCCATTGCCTCAAGCTGGGCAGCGCCAGCGTCTCCTCATAGTAGAGCAGATGAAAGAGGTGCCGGGCGGGGCTCCAGCCCCCAAAGGGCGGCTGCCGGTGCCAACGGGTGGACGGCACCTGCCCAACTGCCCAGATAATGATCTCGGTACTGCTTGCGAGCTGTTCCTGAAACCACTGGGCGGCGCTCTCGGCCATGATCGCGCTCAGGGTGTGGCTCGTTTCCCCTAGTCGCCGTCCGCCTGGGCTTCCGGCCGCCGGTTGCGGCGCCCGCGCCGGGTGGCAAAAAAGATCTCGTCGGGGTCCATGCCCTGTTCGAGCAGCGCCTGGCGCTTAGGCTTGAGCGCGCCGGTGGGGCAGACGCCGACACATTGGCCGCAGAAGACGCAGGTCGTGTCGGGCATGTCCTCGCCCATGAAGGTGCCGATGGTCGTGTGGAAGCCGCGTCCATCAAAGCTGAGGGCAAAGGTGTACTGGGCGTCGGTCCCACAGACCTGCACGCAGCGCCAGCAGTTGATGCACTTGTTGTAGTCGCGGATGTAGAACGGGTTGTCGTCGTGGACCGGCGATTCGCGGCGCGCGCCCTCGAAGCGGCCTCGCTGGGCGTCGTAGCGCTCCAGCAGTTCCAGAACCTCAGGCGACTCCGACAGGTCTACCGTGGCGTCGAGCATCTCCAGGATGGTACGGCGCGCACTGCAGACGCTGTCCGTCTGCGTCTTAACCTCCATACCTGGGTTGACTGCGGTGACACAGGCGGCAGCAAAGACGCGCCCGCCCGTATCGACAGAACAGACGCGGCAGAGGCCGTTTGCCGTGAGGTGGGGATGGTAACAGACGACGGGGATGTCGATGCCGGCGAGCCGGGCCGCGTCATAGATGGTGGTGCCGGCGGGCACGGTTACTTCAATTCCGTCGATGGTTAAGGTTACGTCGCTCATAAGACCTCCGTGGGTAGCGACAAGAGAATGAAATTGCTAAGTTCGCCGTGCTACGTGGCGGCGCAGCCAATAGCGGACCGAAAAGCGGCGCATCTGCCAGTAAGTGTCCTGGAGCCCGGCGGATAGCCGGTGAATGGGACGCCGAGAACGGAGCCGCATCCGCTCCAGCTCAAGGGTTTTTCCCATCTCTGCCCGCTGCCGGGCAAAGATCGCCTGTGCAGTCTGGTACAGGGCCAGGTCGTACCCGTGCTGCCGGGCAATGCGCTCGCGCACGTCGTCGGGCACGGTCGCCGTGTTCTGGCTACGTGGCGCCACGTTACGATAGGGAAAGTCATAATAGCGCCAGCCGTAACGGTGGCGCAACATCAGGTAGCTATCTTCAAACGCCTCCTGCAAGCCGACCAACGCAAAACACTGCGTCAGGTTCTCTTCAGCCCGCCGCAGAATGTCAGGCGTCACCGGTGGGCCGCCAGCAGGATCGAAGATACCGGCAATCATGCGCGTCTGGATATTGTCGATGCCCACATCGACGATGTGGGCGTGATAGGCCTCAAGGTCCATCGCACCGGAGCGCACTAGCTCGTAGAGGGGGCTGTTCGGCGTGCGCCCTTCAAAAAAGTAGTTGGAGATCAGGCGGCTGACCGGCTCGCGAAGGAAGGTGAAGTACTCGGCCGGGCGAGGCAGTTTTTCGTGCAGGCCATAGGGCATATGACCGTAGAGCAGGTCGATTTGGGCCAGCCGCTCGGGAGGCAGCGCGTAAAAGCTTTTCACGCTGCCATGATAGTCGTCCAGCGGCCGGCCGTCGGGGTAGTACCCGCCATAGCTCGTCGAGTAGGTCCGGTGCACCGGATACTGCTTCTCCAGAACGGCGATCAGGCTGGACCCGGCCGTCTTGGGAATGTGTACGAAGATGAGGGTCTTCGACTCAGACATGGCCATTCCCCAGCACACGCTCGTGGTGTGTATAGACGCGCATCCGGTTCTGGCGCAGGTAGGCCACGAGGGTGATCTGCCAGCTTTTGGCCAGCGCCACAGAAAGGCTCGTCGGCGAGGTGCGCGAACAGACTAACGGGATCTCCATGCTGCGGGCTTTGTTGAGCATCTCGCTGCTGATGCGCCCGCTGGTAAAGAGGATACAGTCGCGAGTGGGGATCTGCTGCTGCAGGGTCAGGCCGGCCAGTTTGTCGAGGCAGTTGTGCCGGCCGATGTCCTCGACGAGCAGCAGGATACGGCCGTCGCGGGCAAGGGCGGCGGTGTGGATGCCCCGCGCCTGCTGGTAGAGCACAGAGCCGAGGTGCATCTGGCGCATCAGCTCGACCAGCTCGGCGGTCGTGACCCGCATCGTCGATTCCAGCGGCTCGTGCTGTTGTGAGAGATCGTCGAAGGTGACGCCGCCGCCGCAGCCGGCGGTGATGATAGCCCGGTTGGGCAGCTCCACCGAGGTGTCGTGCAGCCAGACGTCCACACAGCTACTGGCGGCTGAGACGCGGAGCGAGCGCACGTCGGCGGCGCTCTGGATGATATTCTCGTTGTACAGGAAGCCCAGAGCGAGGGCGTCGAGGTTGGTCGGCGTGCACATGAAGGTCGCCAGCTCCTGCCCGTTGACCGAGATGCAGGCGAGCACTTCTTCGGGAACCGCCCCGTCTATCGGTTGGGCCGGCCCGCCGCCTAGCGCGGTGTAGGAGACAGGAGCCGTCCCCGGCAGCGGCGTAACCGCCACCTGTTTGACCTGACCGGTCACGTCTTCAGGCGCGGGCCGCTCGGGCGGCGAGTCAATATTATCGGGCATATTCTTCCGTAACAAGCTCAGGCCACTGCCTGACGGCACTGAGCACGGCTACGGCTGCGGTCTGACCGAGGCCGCAGAGAGAGGCAAGCGTCATGGCATTGCCCACGTCGAGGAGCGCCTGGCGGTCGGCGGGAGAGAGCGAGCCGTTCTGGGCCAGCTCGGTGAGTAGCTCAAGCTGGCGCTGGGTGCCAAGCTGGCAGGGATAGCACTTGCCGCAGCTCTCGTGGGCGAAGAAGCGGGCCAGCTCGACAAAGACCTGGCGCATATCGACGGTGTCATCAAAGACCATGACGACGCCGGAACCAAGCGGGAAGCCGGCCTGACGGGCATCCTCATAGGTCAGCGGTGTATCCAGGCTGTCGGGGCCGATGAAGGTGCCGGCTGCGCCGCCGATGAGGATGGCCTGTAGCTGGCGACCGTTGGGCACGCCGCCTGCCCTGTCGATCAGCTCGCGCAGGGTGAGGCCGAAAGGCAGCTCATAAGCGCCGGGCCGGGCGACGTGGCCGCTGAGGCAGAACCACTTGGTACCCGGCGATTCGGCCGTGCCGAGGCTGCGCCATTGCTCGACGCCGAG
>JAAYYY010000118.1 GCA_012515125.1 Chloroflexota bacterium | reverse complement strand
GCGGCGACGATGTTTTCCAGGCTGCCGGCCCGCGACATATGCACGGGGTCGATCATCGTCACCACGCCGACCGCCGGGCGCGTTATCTCGGCCAGGCGGGCGATCTCGCCCGTCGTATACATGCCCATCTCCAGGACAGCGCGTTCGTGTTCGGGGCGGAGCGAGAAGAGGGCCGGCGGCAGCCCCAGGATGCTGTTTCGGTTTCCAGGCGATTTGAAGGTGCAGTAGCGCGTGGAAAGCACGGCGTGGGTCAGCTCTTTTGTGGAGGTCTTGCCGACGCTGCCGGTGATGCCTATGACGCGCACCGGCAGACCTGCCCGCCAGGCGGCAGCGGCTTCCTGGATCGCCCATACGGCGTCATCGACCACAATCTGTACCGGGCTCTCCCAGCGCTCTGGCCATTGGGAAGGCCCTTCGCCGCGCAGATCGATGGTCAGCAGATCGGGCACGACGGCGCGCTCCACGAGAAGCGCAGCCGCGCCACGCTCAATCGCCTCCGTAGCGAAATCGTGGCCGTCATGGTGTTCCCCTACCATCGCCACGAAAAGGCTGCCTGCACCGGCCTCCCGGCTGTCAGTCACCACGTCCGTAAGGGGTGGTTCCTGGCCGGTAGGCCGATAGCCGCTGATCGGCTCCAGAATGTGGGCGAGGGTGAAGGTCGTCTCCATGATCAGTTGCTGCTGCGCGCCTCTCCGATGCCTGCTTCCATGCGCACCACGTCAGGCGGAATGTTCATAAGTACAACAAGCTCTTCGACCAGGGTGGCAAAGGCCGGCGCTGCCGTCATCGAGCCCCACTGCGAGCTTGTAGGACGGTCCAGTTTGATCAGAATGAGTAGCTGAGGGTCGTCGGCGGGCAGCCAGCCGATGAACGAGCCAATCGTCGCATCCGACAGATAAACGCCGTTCTCGGGAATCTCGGCGGTGCCCGTCTTGCCGGCGATCGTGTAGCCTTCGACGTGCGCCGTCTGTGTTTCTCGCTGAACGGCAGTGACGGCCATCGCATTGAGCACGTTAGCCGTCTCGCGCGACACAGCCTGGCTCAACACCGTCGGTTCATGGACCAGGATCCGGTCGCCGCTGTGGATCTCCTGAACGACGTGGGGCTGCATCAACTGGCCGTCGTTTGCCAGGGCCATCACCGAGGCGGCCATCTGCAACGGCGTCACGGCAATACCCTGCCCGTAGGCGTTCGTGGCGATGAACGACTCGGTCCAGTATGGACTGCCGGGAAGATGTAGCGTACCCGATGCTTCGGCCATCAGATCGATGCCTGTCCGCCGGCCAAAGTTGAAGCGCTCCAGATACATGTAGTAGGTTTCCGGCCCCATCCACGTGGCAATCGTGGCTGCGCCGACGTTCAGCGAGCGCGACAGCAATGTGGTCATATCGATCGTGCCCGGCCCGCTGCGGTCCCAGTTGTAGGTGCGGTGCCCGCCGACTTCGATGACGCCAGAATCGTAATAGGTGCTGGTCGGCGTCACCGTCCCCGAGTCGAGGGCCGCGGCCATCGTCACCAGCTTCATGACCGAGCCGGGCTCGTACTGGCGGCTGATAGCCGGGTTCGTCAACAGCTCCGGGTTTTCCTCATAGAAATGGTAGGGCGAGTAGCACGGGTAATTGGCCATCGCCAGCACGTCGCCGTTGCGCGGATCCATGACAAGAATCGTGCCACTGCGGGCTCCGTGCTCAAAGATCGTCCGTTCGAGATGCTGCTCGACCAGATATTGCACGGAGCGGTTGATAGTCAGCACGAGGTCGGAACCCTCGCGGGCAATCACGCTGCGCTGTGGCGTCAGAGGCGAAATGCTGCGGACGTCGCTGGCAGCTTCCCCGGCCAGCTCGGTCTGGTAATAGCCCTCGACGCCGCCGCCACCCACGCCGTCGAAGTCTACGTAGCCCAGGACGTGGCAGGCCAGCTTGCCCTGTGGGTAGATGCGCCGGGGCAGCGGATCGAGCTGGATGCCGTCGTAGTCAAGGTCACGGATGGCTTCAGCCACGTCGGGCGGCACACGCCCGGCGAGCAGCACATAAGGCTCGTCGGCCTGCAGCGCCGCCAGAATCTCGAAGCGCGGCTTCTGCAGAATGGGCGCCAGTGCTGTGGCAATCTCGTCCGCGTCTTCGCCAGAAAGCAGGGACGGCGAGACGCCAATCTGGTAGTCGGCGCTATTTCCGGCGAGGACGGCCATGCTGCGGTCATAGATCAGGCCGCGGTCCGGGCGAGCGACGACGTTGACCCGCTGGATCTCTTCGCCCAGCTCTTTCCAGCGAGCGCCCTCCAGGACCTGAAAAAGGACCAGACGCCCGGTGATAATGACCATCGCCAGGATGAAAAAGATGATGACAAGCCACAAGCGCCTCTGCTGGCTGCTATTCACCTGACTCTCCTTTGACCATGCTACCGCTGCGCCGTTGCAGGAGCAGCCCCAGGGCTTCGCCAATCGTCTCTACCGGCGCTACCGTCGGCAGGGGTTCCGGGTCCGTTTCGACCGGCTCCGCATCCGGCGGGTAGCCGTTTACCAGCAAGTATTCGATATTCTCCGGTTCGGCGCGCACAAAGCCGAGCCGCAGGGCCTCCTGCTCCAGCCGGTCCAGGGATTGCGTTTCGGCAATACTCCGCTCCAGGACCGCATTCTGGCGCTTCAGCTCTTCCAGCTCCGCCTGCAGATTCTGGACACGGCGTCCATCGGCGGCGATCCGGCTGGCCTGGATCACGTAAATAGAGCCGACCAGTGCGGCCAGGACAATGATCACAAACCAACCGATAGCGACCTGAGCATCGCTGAGGACACTCTGGCGCCGCTCTTCCTGTCGTTTCTCGCGTCTCGAACGCTGCTTCGTCATAATTTCTCGGCTACGCGCAGGCGCGCACTGCGGCTGCGCGGATTCATCTCAATTTCCGTATCGCCGGGCATCACTGCCTTGCGAGTCAGTACCTTTACCTGGGGAACCGTATTGCAGGTACAGACCGGCTGCCCCGGTGGGCAGACGCAATCCCGGGCCAGATCGCGGAATAGATTCTTAACGAAACGATCTTCCAATGAGTGGAAGCTGATGACGGCAACCCGCCCACCCGGGCGCAGCAGCCCTATCGCCGCCGGCAGACCCTCTTCCAGTTCGCGCAACTCCTCATTCACGGCGATGCGCAGCGCCTGGAAAACCTGGGTCGCCGGATGGATCCGCTTGCGGCGAACCGCTGCCGGCGCGGCCTTCTCGATCACGTCCGCCAGCTCGCGTGTCGTCTGCAGCGGGCGCTCGGCGACGATGGCCCGCGCATAGCGCCGGCTGTTCTCTTCTTCGCCGTAGCGCCAGAATAGATCCGCCAGCGCCTTCTCCGGTAATTTGTTAATCAGGGTAGCCGCCGGCGCACCCTGGGTCGGGTCAAAACGCATATCCAGTGGTCCCTCCAACAGGAAGGAGAAGCCCCGCTCTGGATCTTCCAGTTGCCGCGACGACAACCCCAGATCTAGTAGGATGCCGTCAACCTGATCGAAGCCGTGTTCGGGAGCCAGCTCGGCCATCGCCGCGTAGCTCGCGTGGACGGCGGTGAACCGGTCGCCAAAACGGCCCAGACGCTCGCTTGCGAAGCGTATTGCCTCCGGGTCGCGGTCAAAGCCGAGTAAGCGCCCGTTCGGAGACGACGCCTCCAGGATGCCGCCGGCATGCCCGCCGGCGCCGAGCGTGCCGTCGATATACAGGCCGCCGGCCCTGGGCTGCAGCAAGCGCAAAACTTCGGCAAAGAGCACCGGAATGTGTTCGTCCATCTCAACGACGGTTCACCACAGTCCGAGCTTGCACCGGCCATAATCTAGATACCCAACGCCTGCCAGCGCGAAACATCGTCGTTGTCCTCAACTGCCAGACGCACCTCGCGCCAGGCTTCAGCATCCCACAGCTCGATGTAGTCGTACATTCCGGCGACGACCACCTCGCCGTCAATCCCGGCGAACTCTCGCAGGTATTGCGGCAGTACGATACGCCCCTGCCGGTCAGGCTCGAGGTCGGTAGCGCCGGCAAAAATGCGCCGCCGGAAGGCGCGCACGCTCTCGTCGGAGACAGGCCGGGCTGCGACGCGTTCGGCCATTTCCTGCCACTCCGTGAGGGGGTAGATCATCAGGTTCCGGTCGAAGCCGCGTGTCACGACCAACCCTCCGGCGAGTTCAGCGCGGAAGCGGGCGGGTATCGTTACTCGCCCCTTGTCGTCGATGGTGTGCGTGTACTCGCCTAAGAACATGAACCTATCATCTCCGGTGGCGCAATTAGAACATTCGTGCTAATTGCCCCACTTGATAGCGGATTTCTGGAGGTTTGTGGACCGCCCTGTCCCACTTCGCCCCACATTTCCCCACAATAGGGCTCAGTATACACCATCAGTCACACTATGGGAAGAAGGCCCCGGATGTGGCGGCTATATTTTAAGGTACATAGAGATAGGAAAGAAGTCCTTGAAGGGCAGCATCACTGGCGATCCTGGCCCTTAAAAAAACGTGATCTGGCAAACGACGGGTACGGAGTCCTCCCAATCGATCTCCGCACGTTTTCTAAGACGAGTCAGCCCCTGCGCCCCCAATTTCCTCAGCGAGTCTCCCCAGGAAGAAGCGGTCTTCTTCGTCCAGCGGCGCCGTCAGCAGAAGCTCAGGGCGCCGGTTCCAGGTACGGCGCAGCGCCTGTTCGCGGCGCCAGCGCGCGATATTGGCGGCGTGGCCCGACCGCAGCACGGCCGGTACTTGCCAGCCCCGGTAGATAGCCGGCCTTGTGTAATGGGGCCCTTCCAGCAGCCCGGTGGCGTAGCTGTCACTCTCGGCGGCGCCCTCCGCGCCCAACGCGCCGGGCAACAGGCGGACGATAGCGTCGATCACGACCATCGCCGCCAGCTCGCCGCCGGTCAGCACGTAGTCGCCGATAGACAGCTCGTCGGTGACGAGATGAGCGCGCACGCGCTCGTCAACGCCTTCGTAACGGCCGGCAATCAGGTTGAGCTGTTCGTATCCGGCCAGCTCCTGGGCGACCGACTGCGTGAACTGCCGGCCCTGGGGCGTGAGCAGAATCACGGGGCCGCGACGCGCGGGATCGGCGCCGGTGACCGCCTCGACGGCGCGGAAGATCGGCTCAGGCTTAAGAACCATTCCGCCGCCGCCGCCATAGGGCGGCTCGTCGGTCACGCGGTGCCGGTCGTGCGCGAAGTCACGGATATCGTGGACGACAAGTTCCACCAATCCCATGGCCTGCACACGCTCCAGGATGCTAACGCCGAAGTAGCAGCCGAACATCTCCGGAAAGAGCGTGAAGATATTAAAATGCATGGTACTACTCGTATTGTGTCGCTCCTGTGTGCGTCGTATGACCCGCTATCATCCGCTTCCCTGATAACCGGTCGGCCTGCG
>JAAYYY010000117.1 GCA_012515125.1 Chloroflexota bacterium | reverse complement strand
TTCTGACCCGTTATGAGGAACGTGATCGGCGCACCAGCTATCCCGTGGCCGTCGACGACCTGGTCGCTGCCTTCAGCCGCGTGCCGATCTCCAGCGGCCTATTGCCCGCCAACTGCCTCTTCTGGGGGCGTGAGAACGGGCAGACGCGCATCGCCATCTACGTCCCCGGCCGGCGCTGGCAATTGCAGACGGCGGAACGCACCTTTCACATCCCCCTGCCGGCACTAGTTTTCATGGGCGCCGGCGACCAGTATAGCATCTTTGCCGTTAAGCGCCGGCCGCGCCAGCTGCCCTTCAAGCTATATCACTGCCCTACGCCCAACGTCCACCCCACCGGCGTCATTTGTCAGGGCAGCGCACCCTTCCCGGGCTGCGCAAGCGATACCATTGAACGAGCGCTGAACCTGTTTCTAGGAGGTAGCCTGTTCAATGGAGATCTGGCGGCGAACAAGTGCCGGAGTTGCCCCGACGACGTGCGCGACCTGTGGTTGCAATTGGAAGGGGCGAAGCGCTTTCCGACCAGCGAACTGGTTGACTGTAGAAATGTGTTATCGGATCTATTGTAAGGTGCTTTGGAGATCAATGCTAACTGTCGTCTCTCCAGTTGCGGTCCGAGTTGAAAAGCATGTGCGGTGCCAGTTGTGCCCACCACTCCCCAGCGTTGAATAGGAGCTTGGAAGAAGCTAGCGCCTGCCCCAGCTCGACGATATCAGGTCGCCTTGAAAGGACATCGGCGTTCTTTCCATGTACTAGCAAGATCCGGCCGAGCATATAGGTGAGGAGCATATGAAAGAGCGTTACCCTCGTGGCCTGGAGCGCATCGTATGTCTGGAGACCGTATGCCGCAGTGAATTCCTTGCCACCGTCGTAATCTAAAGTGACGAACTGCCACCCTTGAAGTTCTGAGGAATAGTGTGCGTACGGTTGGACCGCTCGCGCTAGATTTCCATAAAACTCGCTCCATGTCTCTTCCCACAGACCGTTACCATAGTTGGGCCAGATGTTGTGCTCAAGAGCTTTGCGGAGCTCACCATGTGACTTTTTCCCATCTTTCCATGCAAGTAGAAGAGGTTCCGCAAACTCGGGCGCTTGCAATCCTATCTCGGTAATGGTAAGGGCTTCCACCGATTGGCGGACGAGAGAGATAGCAACGGAGTGCTTGCCACTTCGATTGGCCTGAATACCGGCCTGCAAGCAGCCAGCGTGATGAAGAAGGGCAAGCTCGCCTAACACTTCAAGGTCGGGTGAAGAGAAACGGTGCGATCTCGCAACAGCGAGCCCCATTCCCACCAAGGGCCACATCAGTTGATTCCCCAACTTAAACCATTTTGGTTGTTTTTCCTTTGAAGTAGTCATTCATTAACTCTGAAATGGGTTAGGGGTTAGTGCGGCGCACCTCTTCTGACCTGTTCTACTCTTCGTGTACTTATACTTACTGCGCCATCGGGGTTGTGCTTATGCTCTTCCCAAATCTTGTAACCTATTATGTGCATCGCGGTTATAGTCTCCCGCCGAACGATGCCACTGCCTATCAGTATATCCTCGCAGCCACCGGCGTCTACCTGCGCGCCGAGAATCGCTTCTTCGACGTGCTGCTCCCTATTGCCCGCTGCCCGGTTCGCGGCCTGGCCCCGCTCGAGCCACACTTCCACCTCAAGGTTCCGCGCCTGCCCGGCCGACTGCTGGCGGCCGTGCTGGTCGATGCGCGGCAGGCGCGCCAGCCGGATGG
>JAAYYY010000116.1 GCA_012515125.1 Chloroflexota bacterium | reverse complement strand
TATCGGCGCTCTGGCTGTCTGGTCCAGCGGCGCTACCTGAACACCCTGTTCTACTGGATATTTGAAGGAGGCTGATATGATCAGCTATATCATCCGGCGTCTTCTGGGATTCATCCCGGTGCTGCTGGGTATCGCCCTTTTTACGTTCGTCCTGGTGCGGGTCATCCCGGGCGGCCCATTTGATACGGCCGGCGACCGCACCCTGCCGCCCCAGGTCGTGGCTAACATCAACGCCAAGTACCATCTCGACTGGCCGATGTGGAAGCAATTTGCATCCTATCTCGTCGGCGACGACATTCTGGGCGAAGAAGGCATCTCTCGCGGTTTGATTCGCGGCGACCTTGGTATTTCGACGCAGTATCGCGGGCAGCCGGTATCCGAGATTATCGCCGACACCTTCCCCACGTCGGCGCAGCTTGGTATTATGTCTGTGGCGCTGGCTCTGCTGATGGGCATACCCCTTGGCACGATTGCCGCTCTGCGCCAGAACTCGGCCGTCGATTACGTGGCGACGTTCAGCGCTGTCTTTTTCCTCTCTGTGCCAAATCTGGTCCTGGCCCCGCTACTGGTATGGATGTTTGGCCTGAAATGGAAGCTCTTCCCGGTGGCCGGTTGGGGAGCGAAACCGCCATTTCTATTCGGTTTCCTGCCCCAGCTGAGCGACCTGAATCTGGACTACTTCCGGTATGCCGCGTTGCCGGTCTTTGCGCTGGGCACGTCTGCCGCAGCCAGTATCGCGCGTCTGACGCGAGGCAGCCTGCTGCAGGTCATCAATCAGGACTACATTCGCACGGCGCGGGCCAAGGGGCTGACCGAACGGACAGTCGTGGTCGTGCACGCCCTGAAGAACAGCCTGATCCCGGTTGTCACCATTCTCGGGCCGCTCTTTGCTAGCCTTGTCACGGGTACGTTCATCGTCGAGAGTATCTTTGGTATCAACGGCATGGGCAGGCATTTCGTCAATAGCGTGGGCAATCGCGACTATCCTATTCTCCTGGGCGTGACGCTGGTATTCTCGTTCGTGCTCATTATTGCCAACCTGGTCGTGGACATTACCTACGCCCTTCTCGATCCACGTATTCGTTACGATTAACAGGAGCTAGCTGGAAATGGCTGTTGCAGAACTTCCAGGAACAAGCGCCAAAGAGTATATTGAAGAGCGCCCGCGCAGCCTCTTCGCCGAGTCGTTGCACCGCCTCTTTAAGAACAAGCTGGCAGTCATCAGCCTGATCTTCATCGCGCTGTTGACCATTGTCGCTATCTTCCCGCAGTTGATTACCGACGGCAGTCCCACCCGGCAAGATCTATTGGCGACGAATAGCGTGCCCCGGTCGTTGATGTTTGTCATGCCGGCAGGGGCGGAAAACTATGCCAAGGTGACCGACGACTATTTCCTCGGCACCGATCATCTGGGGCGCGACCTGTGGGCACGGACGATCTACGGGGCCCGCGTCTCTCTGGCTGTGGCCTTCGTAGCCTCGGCCGTCAGCCTGCTGGTCGGCACGATCTATGGCTCGATTTCGGGCTATATCGGCGGCTGGATCGACGACGTCATGATGCGCATCGTGGACTTCGTCTATGCCTTTCCCTTCCTGATTGTGGTTATTCTGCTGCAGGCTTATTTTAAGGCTGTGGCACGGCAGGCAACCGTCGGTGAAGGCGGTTTTGCCACGGCGCTGCTGAACGCGGACCGGGCGATGGGAGGCATGCTCTTCCTGTTCATCGCCATCGGCCTGATCGACTGGCTGCAGTCCGCGCGTATTGCCCGCGGGCAGGTGCTGAGCTACAAGAACGAGGAGTTTGTCGAGGCGGCGCGCGCGGTGGGCGCCGGCGATATGCGCATCATGTTCCGGCACTTGCTGCCGAATATCCTCGGCCCGCTGATCGTCGCCGAGTCGCTCGCCATTCCCGGTTACATCTTCACGGAAGCGTTCCTGAGCTTCATCGGCCTGGGGGTTAACCCACCCACGCCGAGCTGGGGAATTATGATCTCGGATGCCGTCGAGGGGCTGCGTAGCTATCCGTACCAGATTCTGGTTCCGGCGGTCATGCTTTCGCTGACGACGCTGGCGTTCAACTTCCTGGGCGATGGCTTCCGCGACGCCTTCGATCCACGGCAGAAGCAATAAGCCTGCCCAAGTCCGCCAGCGGCCCCTTCTCATTGCCTGCGCGATAGAGGCGGGAACGTTTTGAATGAAATAAACAGGTCGAAGAATCGCCACCCGCTGCGTGGCGATTCTTTTTTGGGAACATCATGAACCGTCATCGCACGCTCACCATCATCGTTCTGGCTACGGTTCTTTTGCTTGCCGGCTGCGGGGCCGGCGGGCAGCAACCCAGCAGACAGCCCTCCGCCGATTGGAGCCGGGGTCTGCCCGTAGGCGAAGGCGCGACCGGATCGGTGGACTTTCTCGTCGAGCCTGATGGCGAAAGTCTGTATGCCGTCTGGCCGCAGGTCGAGGGCGAGAATGGACAAATCCAGTTCAAGCACCTGAGCCCCAGCGGGCTGACGGTAGCCGAACAAAGCTATCCGATGCCCACCAACCAGCTTCGCGCCCTACGGCTGGCCCAGAGCGGCGACCAACTGTATCTTTTCTGGGGACAGCGGATGCGCGGCATACCCGATTGGTCGCTCTGGTATGTGCCCCTGGGGAGCGACGGCGACATGGCCGGCGAACCTGCCCAGCTCTCCACGCCGGAGACAGATGCCGGGGATTACGCCGTGGCCGTTGCCGGAGACGGGCGCGTGGTCGTCGTCTGGGAAGACGACAATGGCGACGCCATCTATGGTCGCACGCTGGCAGAGGGGACGCCTGTGAAGCTGGCGACCGGTTCATCGCCCGACGTGCAGGCCGGGCCTGATGGCCGGCTGTACCTGGCCTGGTGGAACGAGGGTATCTACTTCGCCGCGCTGCCCGAGCCTCTGGCGGCGGTAGAGCCGGCGCTGGTAGCCGATGTGACGCGGTTGTTCGGCGACACAGAGATCAAGCCGGTTCTGAGCCTTGCCGGGGACGAGGCTTACGTTTTCTGGGCTGTGTTCAGCCAGAGCGGCCTGGAGGCGGGCACGGGCCGAACAGAGTTCGTGCATTTCCCGTCGAGCAGCCCGGAACGGCAGACGGTGCGACAGATCTGGCTCAGGCCAGAAGAACGGCAGGAGACGCAGGCCTACAGCAGCGCCTACGCTCTGACGGAGCTGGTGCCCTATCCGAGCACGGCAGCCGGAACGACACGCTATACGGGCGAGCCT
>JAAYYY010000115.1 GCA_012515125.1 Chloroflexota bacterium | reverse complement strand
GCGAATGACGCGCCACTCCAGCCGGCGCAGCAGCCGCTCAGGCGTAGCTGGCAGGAGCTGCGGGGCGTCGGAAAGCCCGTTCATGCAGGGGCACCTCTGGGACGGGTACGGCGTCGATGATGCGCTTCAGCAGGTCGTCGGCGCTGACGCTTTCCGCCAGCGCTTCGTAGGAGAGGACCAGCCGGTGGCGGATAACGTCCAGGGCCAGCTCGCGCACGTCCTGGGGCAGCGCGTAGGGCCGCCCGCGCACGAAGGCCAGCGCCCGGCCGGCCAGGATCAGGTTGATAGAGGCGCGCGGGCTGGCCCCAAAGCTCACGTAGGGCGCCAGCTCCCCCAGCCCCACGGCAGCCGGCTGGCGCGTCGCCGCGACGAGCTTCACCGCATACTCCATGAGCGACGGGTCCACGTAGACTGTATCGGCGGCGGCCTGCAGCGCGGCGAGCTGCTCGGTGTCAATCACCTGCTGCACGCTTTGCAGCGCCGCCGTCATGCGTTCGACGATGACGAACTCCTCCGTCGGCGACGGGTAGCCGACGAGCACTTTGAGCATAAAGCGATCTACCTGCGCCTCGGGCAGCGGGTAGGTGCCTTCAGACTCGATGGGGTTCTGGGTCGCCATGACCAGGAACGGGTTGGGGACCCTGTGCGTCTCCCGCCCGATGGTCACCTGCCGCTCCTGCATCACCTCCAGCAGGGCGCTCTGCACTTTGGCCGGCGCGCGGTTGATCTCGTCGGCCAGCAGCAGGTTGGTGAAGACCGGCCCCAGCGAGGTGTTGAACTCGCCCGTCTTCTGGTTGTAGATACGCGTGCCGATCAGGTCGGCGGGCACGAGATCGGGCGTGAACTGGATGCGCTGGAACTGCCCGCCAATCGTCTGGGCCAGCGTCTTGATCGCCATCGTCTTGGCCAGCCCCGGCACCCCTTCGACGAGGATGTGCCCCCGCGCCAGCAGGGCGACGATCAGCCGCTCCAGCAGGTTGTCCTGGCCGACGATAACCTTCTTGACCTCGTAGAGCACCCGCTCCATCGGCTTGTGCGAATTGGGCGAAGCATCCATGCGTCCTTCCTTTTTAATAGTCGGGCGAGCCGGCCGCTGCAGCCGCCGTCTGGATCGGCACGGCAAAGCCAATGCCTGAAAAAGAGTTCGTCTCGGCCGGGTTCGCCAGCGCGGTCACGATAGCCACAACCTGCCCGGCGCGGTTGAGCAGCGGCCCCCCGGAATTGCCCGGATTCACGGCCGCGTCAAACTGGATCAGCCCTTCCAGGCGCTGGCCTGTTTCGCCTACGGTGAAGGAGCGATCGAAGCCGGAGATAACCCCGGCGCTCATCGATCCCGCCAGCCCCAGCGGGTTACCCACCGCATACGCCTCATCGCCCACACTCATCGCGTAGGGGCTGCCCAGCACGGCCGGGACGATCACCTCTGGCGTCCGGCTGGCCTGCAGCACGGCGATGTCGTTTTCCGGGTCCGCGCCGATCACGCTGGCCGTCCCCGTGGTTCCGTCGACAAAGCCGACCTCGATAGCCGTCGCGCCGTCCACCACGTGCAGCGCGGTGAGGATATGGCCGCTCTGGTTGATGACGACCCCGCTGCCCACGCCGAAACCCTCCTCGCCGTCGGCGTTTGTACCTTCGGTCTGGATGAAGACGAGCGAGGGCAATATGTACTGGTAGACGAGGGCAGAATTGGGCGGCGGCGGCGTGGCCGAAGCCATGACCTCGGCAGCGCGGGCGTCCACCTCATCCGGCGTGAGCGGTGTGGGCGGTGGGAAGAGCGCGTTGTAGAGCAGCACGCCAAGCAGGGCCAGCCCCACCACGACGGCCCCCAGCCCGGCGACACGCAGGCGAGATCGCCACCGCGACCACGGCGCCATCCTCTCTTGTGACTCTGTCTCTGGCGTTGGAGCCATCTCTTTCCGCCTAACCGTCTGCGAACTAACGGAGGAGCAACGTCGGGAGCAGGGCGCCAGTTGCAACCCATCTCCGCACGCATTATCTAGTTGTACGTTTCTTGGACCGTCTTCAGATCGAAATTGCTTACCGGATAGTGATCGACAGAGCCAGTATAGCAGAAATTAAGTCAGGGCATGGTATCGGCTATGATCCGTGCGGCAGCAGCACGCCTCGATTTCCAATGAAAAGCTAAGAATGGCGGCGGCGAGTTGCGCCGGCGCTGTGGCAACAAAGGCCAACGGCCTGCTGTTAACTGCTTGATAGACCCACCGCTGCCGGTCGTCTATCCTGTCATTGCTCCCGGGCAGGCACGATTACCGCAGAGAGCCGCGGCGAGCGGGGTAGCCTGCCGGAGGGAAAGGGTGGTATGCTAACAGGGTCTCTTCCCAGCACCGGCGCCTACATCCCGGGTAACCAATCGACTGGCGGACATAGTAAGATGGAATTCGTCGAGCGCGAGCTTCCACTGCGCGAGCTGGATGCGGCCTGGCATGCTGCCGCCAGCGCCGGTTGTTTCCTGCTCATTGCCGGAGAGGCCGGCGTGGGCAAGACAATGCTCGTCGAGCAGTTTGTGCGCCGGCAGTCAGCGCGTGTTTACTGGGGCGCCTGCGACGCGCTCTTCACCCCTCGGCCTCTTGGTCCCCTGCACGACATTGCACTCCAGGCGAACGGGAATCTGGCGCGTCTGCTCGGCGTGGAGGCCAGGCCGGCAGAGATCTTCGCCGCCTGCCTCGCCGAGCTGCAGTCCGCGCCGGCCATCTTCGTCGTCGAGGACATCCATTGGGCCGACGAGGCCACGCTGGATCTGCTCAAATATCTGGCGCGGCGGGTCCACCTGACGCGCTCCCTGCTGCTCGTGACGATGCGGGACGACGAGCTGGGCCTTCAGCACCCCTTACGCCTTCTGCTGGGCGACCTAGCTACGTCGCCGGCTGTACGCCGCCTGACACTCGCGCCGTTATCGCTCGAAGGGGTGCGCCGGCTCATCGGCGAGCGCCCGTTCGACGCCGAGTCGTTGCACCGGCAGACCGGAGGCAATCCCTTCTACGTGACAGAGGTGCTTGCCGCGGATAACCAGGGCGTGCCGCCGACAGTGCGCGATGCCGTTCTGGCCCGTGCCGCCCGCCTCTCTCTCTCCGGCCGCGCGGTGCTCAACGCCGCTGCCGTCATCGGTCAGCGCGTCGAACCCTGGCTGCTGGCTGAGGTCACCCGGGCCGAGGCCGGCGCTGTAGACGAGAGTCTGGAAACCGGCCTCCTCGTAGCCCATGGCGACGTCCTGGCCTTTCGCCACGAGCTGGCCCGGCAGGCGATTCTCGAATCGATGGCCCCTTACCAGCGCACCTTCTTACATCAGGCAACCCTGGACGCCCTCCGGGAATCGGCCTCGACCTCACGGGAGCCCGCCCGGCTGGCCCACCACGCCGAGGCCGCCGGCGACCGCTCCGCCATGCTGGAATACGCGCCGGTCGCGGCCCGCCAGGCCTCGGCAGCCAGCGCCCACCGTCAGGCGGCCCGGCTGTACGAGCTGGCCCTGCGCTATGCCGACGACCTTGATCCCGCCGAGCACGCCCGCCTGCTGGAAGCCTATGCGCAGGAATGCAATTTTGTCGACCAGCGAGCCGAGGGCGCCGGGGCCTGTGCCCGTGCTATCGCCATCTGGCGCGATCTGGGCGAGCCCTTGCGGCAGGGAGCGGTGCTCGCCGATATGGCTAGCATGCTCGTCGGCCTGGGGAAAAGCGGCGAGGCGCAACGGCACGCGCGCGAGGCCATCGCCCTGCTGGAAGCGCGCCCGCCCGGCCCGGAGCTGGCGCGGGCCTATCGCACGAAGGCAACGCTGCGCTTTCTGAAACACGATTACGAGGAAGCGATCGCCTGGGCTGAAAAAGATATCACTGTCTCCGAAAAGATCGGCAACATGCCCGAACAGCTCTCGGCCCGGAACATTATCGGCTCGGCCCGGCTGTTCCTGGACTACGAGCGCGGCTGCCGCTACCTGGAGCGCAATCTGGCGGCGGCGCACGAGGCCGGGCGGGAGACGACGGCGGCGCATGCCTACACGAATCTGGGCTCCGCCTCCTGCGAGCTTTACCATCTGCGCCGGGCGGAGCGTTATCTGACGGCAGGTATGGCCTACGCCGCCGAGCGCGATCTGGACCGGCTGCGGCTCTATATGTCCGCCTGGTGGGCGATGACCCTGCTGCGCCTGGGCCGCTGGGAGGAAGCTGTAGGTGTGGCCAGTGAAGTCCTGCAACGCCCCGGCGTGTCGGTCCCCAGCCGGATTACGGCGCTGGCCGCCCTTGGCATCGTCCAGGCCCGCCAGGGTCTGCCGGAGGCAGAGGAAACACTGGACGAAGCGCTGGTTCTGGCCGAGCCAACCGGCAGCCTGCACCGTACCGGCCTCGTGCGTGCGGCGCGGGCCGAGGCTGCCTGGCTCACGGGCGATCTCCGGCGGGCGGGCGAAGAAGCTCGCGCCGTCTACGGCCTCGCTGCCGGCAAGTGCCACCCCTGGTTCACCGGCGAGCTGGCTTACTGGCTGTGGCAGGCCGGCGAGCAGCTTGCCGTACCGGCCTGGGCCGCCACTCCATTTGCCGCCCAGATCGCCGGCGACTGGCAAGGAGCAGCGGCGGCCTGGAAAAGGCTGGGCTGCCCCTACGAGCAGGCGCGGACGCTGGCCGGCGGCGACGCCGCAGCGCAGAAAGAGGCGCTCCTCATCTTCGAGCAGCTCGGCGCCCGCCCAATGGCCGAGCGCGTGCGGGCTGGCCTGCGCGCTGCCGGCGTGCAGACGATCCCCCGTGGTCCCCGCGCCGCCACCCGCGAGAATCCCTTCGGCCTCACCAATCGCCAGCTGGAGATCCTCACCCTGCTGACTGAGGGGCTGACCAACGCCGAAATCGCCGGCCGGCTGCACATCTCGCCAAAGACGGTGGACCACCACGTCTCGGCCGTGCTGGCCCGGCTGGAGGTCGCCACCCGCGAGGAAGCCGCCGCCCTGGCCCGCCGCCACCCGGATTTCTAGCGCTCCGGGCCTCAAGACAGGACAGGCTTGCGCAGCCTGTCCTGTCTCACGCGATTCTGCCCTCCATCAGGCTTCCTAATATAGGGAGCGCCCCACCCCAAATTAGGGAGCCTCTCCCGATGTGCCACGGCGTCGCCTCGCTTATGCTATCTCTATCTCCAGGCACAACACGGCCGGCCCCACCTCTGAAGATCGTCATCGGACAACTGCAAGAAAGCCCTTTCCTGCGAGAGATAAACACGACTGTCGTGAGGCCGG
>JAAYYY010000114.1 GCA_012515125.1 Chloroflexota bacterium | reverse complement strand
TGGACGGGCCGGCGGCTGCCGAGGCGAATACCCTCGCCATTGCCGAGCAGATCGCCGCGAGCTGGACGGTGCGGCCCGTGGGCCTCGGCGTGGCGCCGGGCCTCTGGCGGCTGCAGGAGCTGCCGCAGCTCGCCGTGCCCGTGCCGGAACGGTTCCAGCACCAGACACTGGACAACGGCTGGGAGCTGTTCCGCGACGCTAGCAGCTTTGTGGCTCTGCGCCGCGATCCGGCGACGGGGCAGAGCCGGGCCGGCCGCGTGCAGCACTGGTTGGACGTGGCCGCCGAAGGGGTGACCGCGTTCGACCAGGATGAGCTGTACACCTTCCTGCTGGCCGGGCGCAGCTGGGTGCGCGCCGACTTTTCCTACGAGCGCGACGGTATACCGGTGCGCGGGCTGGTCATGCTGACGGTGAGCGACGGGCTGGAACATGCCGCCTGGGCTGAAGCGCCGGCCGAACAGGTTGCGGAGCTGCTGGATGGCGTCCTGTTGGCGATGATTGCCGGCGCGACGCAGACCACCACACGCGACCAGCTGCTCTACAGCGCCGATTTTGAGTCCGCCGGCGCGTGGGGGACAGGGAAAGAAAACGGCGGATTGGGCGAGGTTGCCAATGGCGTCTACCGGCTGGGCGTGACCGCGCCGCAGGCCTTCATCTGGACGACGGCCGGCGCGTCGCTGGTGGATGGCGTCTACGAGGTCAGCGCTACACAGGAGGAGGGGCCGCTGGATAACGGCTTTGGGCTGCTCCTGCGGGCCGATGCCGCAACCGGTTCCTTTTACGTCCTGGAGATCAGCGGCGACGGCTACGTCTGGATCGGTCGCTGCGCAGACGGCTGCGCCACCATGACCAGCCTCGTTGAAGAAGGCTGGTTCGCCCACGAAGCTGTCAACCGGGGACCGGGCGCCACGAACCGCCTGCGGGTCGTCGCCGATGGCGAGCAGCTTCGCTTTTATGTCAACGACCAGCAGGTCGGGGCGACCGTAGACCGCACGCTGAGCCGGGGGGACGTTGGCCTCTTTGTCGAGACGCTGGGTGAAGAGGGCGTCACCGTCTCCTTCGACGACCTGCGCGTCTACGCCCGGTAGGCATCAGCTGACCGTCGCCGCAGCGCCCCCGCGGCGGTCGTCGCCGGCTGCCACGAGGCCGGCCGGCGTCGCGCCGACACTGTGGGCGCCTCCGAAGTAGATGCTGCGCGCCTTCCAGCGGTTGACCGGGTAACCTGCCGCCTCGACAGCCGCTACAGCCGCAGGATCGTATCCCGCTTCACACTGCAGGACGCGGTTCTCCAGATGGACCCGCGGCGCGCCCACGGCAGCCTCCAGGGGCAGGTCGAAATCCAGCACGTTGCTCAGCGTCTGCAGGATGGCGCTGCGGATGCGGTTGCTGCCGCCGCTGCCGGTGACGAGGCGAATCGTGCCGTCGCGCAGCACGATGGTTGGAGTCATCATCGTGGGTATCCGCGCGCCGGCCGGCCAGCGGTGGAAGCCCCGGGGGTTGAGATCTTCTTCGCCGAGGATATTGTTGGGGATCATCCCCGTGCCGGGCACGACGTAGCCGGCCGACTCGCCGGCCGTCGTCGTCAGGGCCACGGCCATGCCCTCGCCGTCGATGACGCTCAAATGGCTGGTGTTTGCCGGGCCCGGCGGCTCGGCTACCGGCAGAGAGGCCCGTCCCTGGGCCAGGGCACGCCGGACGGCCTCGACGTGGCTCTCGACGAAACGGGCATCGAGAAAAGCCGCGACGGCGGACGCGGAATCTCCGGTGCCGGCCAGCTCTTCCCACGTCGCGCGGGCGCGAGCCGTCGCAGCCATCACCTCGTAGAGCAGGCGTAGGTGGTCGGCGTCGTTCGGCTGCAGCGTGGCGACGGGGAAGTGGGCGAGCAGGAGCAGGGAGAAGGCGGTGAGGACGCCGCCGGTCGAGGTCGGCGGCGGCAGCAGAATCTCAAAATCACGGTAGGCGACGCGCAAGGGCGGCAGGCGGTAGACGGCGTAGGCTTCCAGGTCGGCCGGGGTCAGCAGGCCGCCGTTTTGTTCCTGATCGGCCAGCAGCGCCTGGGCCAGCGGGCCGTGGCGCGCCAGCGCCTCCCCCTCCTCGGCCAGAGCGGTCAACGTCTCGTCCAGGTGGGGGATTGCCACCCGCTCTCCGGCGCGGATCATCTCGCCCTGCGGCGCGAAGATCGTGCGAATGCTCTCCGTATGCGTGTATAGCGGGCGCAACAGCTCGCAGGTATCGGCCTGAAAGCGGTCGAGCAACGCCCCTCCCTTGGCCAGCGAGATGGCCGGCCGGAGCAGGGTCGCCAGCGGCAGACGCCCGTAATCGGCCGCCAGCCGGCAGAGCCCGGCGATGTTGCCCGGCACCGCAACCGAGCCGCGCCCCAGGTAGAAACGCTGCGTCGTCGCCCCATAGTCGATCTCCACCGCCTCGAAGTCGAGCCGGGCAGGGGGCTCTGTGCGGCCCAGGCCGGGCATCGCGCTGAAAAAGTCGTAGACCGTGCTCTCGCCGCGCGCCGGGTCGTAGACCTGCCCCAGACCGCTACCGCCGAGATGGACGACGCCAATTTCGGCGATGAAGCTGGCGAAGGCGGCGGCGACGGCGGCGTCGGCAGCGTTTCCACCCTGGCGCAACATCTCCGCACCGGCCAGGGCGGTCTGGGGATTCCCGGCAGCAATTACACCTGTCATCGAGCTGGCACTCCTGGAACTGGATCTCCCTCTAAGTGTAGCTTAGAGGCCGCTTAGGAGCGAAAACAGCCTGATTGACAGTGAGCGAGCGGTGTATTATCATTCTTGGGAATGTTACCAGTATTAGTAATAGAGGGTCTTGAGTGGCTCTGACCCGCGCCGAGCTGATCATCCACCCGGTACGGCTGCGCATTATCCAGGCGCTCGGACAGGAGCGACTGACGACACAGGAGCTGGCCGAACGGCTCCCAGACGTGCCCCAGTCCTCTCTCTATCGCCATCTGCGGCTTCTGCGGCAGGGCGAGGTGGTGGACGTGGTGGAAAAGCGCCTCGTTCACGGCATCGAAGAGAAGGTCTACGCCGTGATCGGACGGGCTCACCTGAGCCAGGAGGACATGGCGCAGCTGACGGTCGAAGAGCATCTGAGCTACTTCGCTACGTATGTCGTCAGCCTCCTGCAGGCGTACGCTTCCTATCTGGAGGCGAACGCGGACGAAGATGGGCACGTTGATATGGCGGCTGACTACGCGGGCTATACGGAGATCAACTTCTATGCCGACGAGCAGGAGCTGCAGCAGTTCCAGCAGGCGCTCCACGCCGCGCTGCTGCCGCTCATTACCAACCAGGAGACAGAGGGGCGGCGCCGTTACCGGATGGCCCTGATCGCCCATCTGACAGGAGACTAAATTGGACGCCATACGAGAATATCTACCCTTGCTCATCCCCGTACTGATCATCCAGCTCGCGCTGATGA
Organism: Chloroflexota bacterium; assembly: GCA_012515125.1. Lineage (GTDB taxonomy): Bacteria > Chloroflexota > Anaerolineae > Promineifilales > Promineifilaceae > JAAYYY01. Next base: position 2,982 of record JAAYYY010000114.1, on the reverse strand, counting down.
TCTTCGCGCTCTGGGATCTGCTCCACCAACCGGTGACCCGTGGGCCGCGCTGGCTCTGGTTCGTCGTGGTGATCTTCGTCAACATCATCGGCCCGATTCTCTATTTCACGATTGGGCGTGAAGAGAGATAGGCCGGCAGGACGGGTCGAAATGGCTACACCGCAGAACGAAATCGCCATCCGTTGCCAGAATCTGGGCAAGCGCTATGGCGAGATCGTCGCCCTCGACGGGCTCGACCTCGTCGTTCCCACCGGCTCTATCTTCGGCTTCCTGGGCCGCAACGGCGCCGGTAAGACGACGACCATCCGCCTGCTCACCGGGCTGGCGGCGCCGACCACGGGCACAGCGTGGATAGACGGCGTGGAGACGACGAGGGCCGACAGCGGCGCGCGGCGCGTCTTTGGCTACCTGCCCCAGTCGCCGGCCTTTTATGGCTGGATGACGCCGCTCGAATATCTGGACTACGTGGCCGGCCTGTTCGACTGGCCTCCGCACGCCCGCCGGCGGCGCGTAGACGAGGTACTGGAGCAGGTGGGGCTGGCCGAGGCGGCGCGACGGCGCATCCGCGGCTTCTCCGGCGGCATGATCCAGCGCCTCGGGATTGCCCAGGCCATGATTCACCAGCCGCCCGTGCTCCTGCTCGACGAGCCGACCAGCGCGCTGGACCCGGCCGGCCGCCGCGCCGTCCTCGACCTCATCCACCAGCTGCGCGGCCGGGTAACCGTCTTCCTCTCCACCCACATCCTTGGCGACGTGGAGCGCATCTGTGATACGGTCGGCATCATCCACCAGGGACGGCTGCTCGTCGTCGCCGGCCATGACGAGCTGCTGGAGCAGTACGCCACCAACGTCGCCGAAATCGAGCTGGATGCGGCGAGCCGCGAGGCGGCGCCTGCCCTGCAGGCAGAGCTGCAGGCGCTTCCCTGGGTCAACGGCGTCACGCAGGAGGGAGGGCTGCTGCGCGTAGCCGTCAGCGATCTGGCGACAGCGCGGCAGGCGCTGCTGCCCTGCCTCGTCAACCAGGGCGTCGTCCTCAGCCGCTACCAGTGGGTGAGGCCGACCCTGGAAGAAGTTTTCCTGGCTATAAGCTCTTGAGGCGGCAGCCCTACGCTGCCGATGGGTACGACGATGACACTGGCATACACACTCTCGGTTCTTGCGATGATTGCCCTGCCGCTTTTGCTTGCGGCTGCGCTGCGGCGCCGCTTTCCCGCGCCCTGGTGGCTGTTCTGCCTGGGCATGGCGACCTTTTTGCTGTCGCAGGCCATCCACCTGCCGCTGAACAACTGGCTCGGCGACCTCGGGCTGCTCACTGAGGAGATGGAAGGGCGGGCGCTGCTGCAAAACGCGATCATCCTGGGGCTGACGGCGGGCCTCTGCGAAGAGCTGGTCCGCGCGGCGGGTTACGGGTTGCTGGCCTGGCGGCGTCGGGATACGGGCTGGGCGGATGCGGTCATGCTCGGCCTGGGGCACGGCGGCGTCGAGGCCATGATCGTCGCCGTGATCGTCGCTGCCACCGCCGCGACGATGGCCGGCCTGCAGGGCGCCGACCTGTCGCTCCTGGCCGAGAGTCCGGCGCAGCTTGAAGCGCTGGAACGGCAGCTCGCGCTCTTCGGCAGCTCGCCGGCCCTGGCCCTGCTGCCGCTCGTCGAGCGCGCCGTGACGATCAGCCTGCACGTGACCTTTTCTCTGATCGTCTGGCAGGCGTTCCGGCGGCGCAACCCGGCCTACGTGCTTCTCGCTATTCTGCTGCACGCCGCTTATGATGCGGTTCTTGTCTACGTGGTCCAGCAGATTGAAAGCCCCTGGCTGGTCGAGGGCGCCGTCGTGTTGCTGGCGCTGCCCGTCTGGCTGTGGCTCGCCCGGGAGGCGCGCCGGGCGGCGGCAACAACGCCCGCCCCGACTGTGCCCCCTCTGGGCCGGGAATGGCAGCTCTTTGGCCTTGCCCTGCGCAAAGAACTCCTGCAGCAGGTGCGCACGCGGCGCTTCCTGGTCGTCATCGCCGTCTTTGCCCTCTTTGGCCTCGGCTCGCCGCTGCTCGCCAACTTCACGCCGCAGCTCCTGCAGTCGATTGAAGGGGCGGAGCAGTTCGCCGACCTGATCCCCGAGCCCACGGCGACCGACGCGGTGGCGCAATACGTGAAGAACATCACCCAGTTCGGCTTCCTCATTGCCATCCTGCTGGGCATGGGGGCGGTGGCGGGCGAGAAGGAACAGGGTACGGCGGCGATAGTGCTCAGCAAGCCGCTGCCGCGCTGGGCCTTCATCCTCAGTAAGTTCGCTGCCCAGAGCGTCGTCTATCTGCTCGGCTTCCTCCTCGCCGGCATCGGCGCCTACTACTACACGCTCTGGCTCTTCGAGGCCCTGCCGGCCGGCGCGTTTGCCCTCAGCACCTTCCTGTTGCTGGTCTGGCTGCTGGTCTTCGCCGCGCTGACCATCACGGCGAGCACCCTGGCCGGCAGCACCGGCGCGGCTGCGGCGCTGGCCCTCGTCGGCGCCGTCGTCCTGCTGCTGGCCGGCAACATCCCGACGATCGCCGCCTTTGTGCCGGGCGCTCTCGTTAGCTGGGCCAGCCAGGCGCCGCTGGCCGATATTCCCCCACAGGCCGGGGCGCTGGCGGCATCCGCCGTGCTCATCGTCGTAGCCCTCCTTGGCGCCATCGCCGCATTCGAGGTGCAGGAGCTGTAATCAGCCTTGCGGTTGCGATTTTCCCGTTCTGCCGTACGATCCCCACACTTGTCGCAAACGGCCGGCTTGAGATGGAGAGGACGATGGACGAGATTGCAGCCCTGCGCAGCCACCTTGAGGAACGGCTGCCGTTCTACATGGAGCAGCTCCGCCAGATGGTGGCGATTAACAGCTTCACGACGAACGTCGAAGGCGTCAACGCGCTCGGCCGGCTGACGGCCGATCTCTTTGCGCCGCTGGGCTTCCGGGCCGAGTTCATCCCCTCGGCGAACCCGGCCCATGGCAACCACCTCG